>JBIKQY010000018.1:0-17829 GCA_044349465.1 Limnohabitans sp.
GGTTTGACATGGGCTTTGACCTGGCCGACACGCTGCAAGATCTCCTCAAGCGCCCCTTCATCTGGTTGGGTTTCAGTGCCTTTGTGATCTTGCTGGCGCTGGCCGCCACCTCGTTCAATCGGGCCGTGCGCTGGCTGGGCGGCAGGCGCTGGCAAATGTTGCACCGGGGCGTTTATGCGGTGGCCGTGCTGGCCGTGCTGCACTTTTGGTGGATGAGGGCGGGCAAGCAGGACTTTGAAGAGGTGCTGGTGTACGCGGGCATCTTGGCGGTTTTACTGGGCTGGCGTTTGCTGCGGTCAGCGCAGCGATCCTGAGGGCTCGTTCGAGAACTGTACAGCCGGTCACGGCTGTACAGCACTTTTCAGACCAACTGCTCCAGCGCAAAAGTATCAAACGCCGACTCGCGTTGGCGAATCAGGTGGGCCTTTGTGCCATCCACCAGAATTTCGGCCGCGCGGCCACGGGTGTTGTAATTGCTGGCCATGCTCATGCAGTAGGCACCTGCCGACAACACGGCGAGCACGTCACCGGCTTGTACCCGCAGCTGGCGATCGCGGCCGATCCAGTCGCCGCTCTCGCACACCGGGCCGACCACGTCGTACACGACACCATCGCCGGAGCGGGGTTGCACGGGCACGATCTGGTGAAAGGCTTGGTACATGGCCGGGCGAGGCAGGTCGTTCATGGCGGCGTCGATGATGCAGAAATTCTTTTGCTCGCCGGGTTTGAGGTACAGCACCTCGGTCAGGCACACGCCCGCGTTGCCCACCAGTGAGCGGCCGGGCTCGACCATGATTTTGCGCTGGCCGTAGCCTCGGGCGTCGAGCTTCGCCAGCAGCTGTGCCCACAGCGCATCGGCCTCGGGCGGGGTGTCGCCGTTGTAGTTGATGCCCAGGCCGCCACCAAAGTCGATGTGGTGGATCGGAATGCCCGCTGACTCGACCTCGGCCACCAGGTCCAGCACGCGGTCCATGGCATCCAGATAGGGCGTGCTGTCGGTGATTTGCGAGCCGATGTGGCAGTCGATGCCCACCACCTTCAAGCCCGGCAGGCTGGCCGCATGGCGGTAGGCGCGCAAGGCTTCTTCATGGGCGATGCCAAACTTGTTGCCCTTAAGACCGGTGGAAATGTAAGGGTGCGTCTTGGGGTCGACATTGGGGTTCACGCGCAGGCTGACCGGGGCTTGTTTGCCCAGACTCACGGCCACCTCGCTCAACACATCGAGTTCGGCTTCGCTTTCCACGTTGAAGCAAGCAATGCCCACTTGCAGGGCTTGTTTCATTTCAGCGCGAGTCTTCCCAACACCCGAAAAAATCACCTTGGCCGGGTCGCCGCCTGCGGCTAGAACGCGGGCCAGTTCGCCCCCCGAGACGATGTCAAAGCCGCAACCAGCTTCGGCAAACACCTGCAGGATGGCCAGGCTGGAGTTGGCCTTCATGGCGTAGCAAATTTGTGCCTGGCGGCGGGCAAAGCCGCGCTGGTAGGCTGCCAGGGCCGAGAGCATGGCGGCTTTGGAGTACACAAACAAGGGCGTGCCGTGTTCGCGGGCCAGTTGGGACAACGCCACGCCCTCCACATGCAGTTGGTCGCCCACATAGGCGATGTGGGGTTGTCCTGGGAGTGCGGTGTGAGAGGTCATGGGTTAAGAAGACTCAGGGTAAAAAGGGATGTCAAGGAGGCAGGTGTCAACGGGGCTTGAGCTTGGGTCTGTGTTCGTTATCGAGGCGTTGCAGCAGGAATCGATTGCGGTGTGGTGGCTTGGCCAGAGGGCGCAGGCGCGCTTGGTGAGGCCTTGGGGGGCGAGTGCAGCGGGTTCAGTGTTTGGGGCAAGGTGGCGCGCCCGGCCGAAGCCGGCGTGGTGGGCAGGACCAGGGGGCCTCGTTGACCGCAAGCGCTCAATACGGCCGCACCGCCAACAAGGGCATGCAGCATGACTAGAATCTTCATCACCTTCAACATGCTGCGATTGTAATGACCGACCTTGAATTTCTGGACCAAGCTGAACGCCTGCTGGCGGGCGTAGAGATCAGCTGCGATCGCCTCAACGACGACACCGATGCCGACGTGGACAACCAAAGGGTGGGGGGCATGATCACTTTGACCTTCCCCAACCGCAGCCAGATCGTGATCAATTTGCAAAAGCCCCTGCACGAAGTGTGGCTGGCGGCCCGCTGTGGCGGTTTTCATTACAAGTTCGACGGCACGCACTGGCAAGACACCAAGGGCCAGGGGGAGTTTTGGCAGAGCCTGTCACGCTATGCTTCGGAACAATCAGGACAAAGCTTGACGTTCAAACCCTGAAAGCGAAGCTCAGTCGATTCGTGCGTCCGTCCTTCGCTGGGTTTAATTTCTGAAGAGATCGAGTATCCGTTTGCGCTCCTCTTCGGGAGGTATGGCGTCCTTTTGGGCGTTGGTGTCGTTGTTGCTGCCCAGTGAAGAAATGCCGCTGTTGCCAGAAAACTCCGAATAGAACCACTCTCCACCTGATTGGACCAAGCCCTCTGCAGGGGCGGGCGACGTGATGGGTTGGTTGCGCAAGGCCGTTTCCATGTATTTGATCCAGACAGGCAGGCTCAGACCCCCACCGGTTTCGCGGTCTCCGAGTTTGCGGGGTGTGTCATAACCGATCCAGACCACGGCAGCAATTTGGCTGTGGTAGCCCGCAAACCAGGCGTCCATGGCATCGTTGGTGGTGCCGGTTTTGCCGTAGATGTCTGACCGCTTGAGGGTCGCTTGTGCACGGGCAGCCGTGCCGGAGCGGGTGACTTCCTGCAGCAAGCTGGTCATGACAAAAGCGTTGCGTTGGGGAATCGCGCGTTGTGACGCATCGTTGAGTTCAGGGGGCGGGCTGTCGACCAACAGCCGATCCTTGTAGTCGGTGATTCGGTTGATCAAGTGGGGGCTGACCCGGTAACCGCCATTGGCAAAAACAGAATAACCCGTGGCCATTTGCATGACCGTGACCGATCCGGCACCCAAGGCCATGGTCAAGTAGGGTGGGTGCTTGTCCGCATCAAAGCCGAAGCGGGTGACCCACTCTTGTGCCGGGCGAGTACCTACCGATTGCAACACCCGAATGGAGACCATGTTTTTGGACTTGGCCAAGCCGGTGCGCAAACTCATGGGACCATCAAATTTGCCGTCGTAGTTTTTGGGCTCCCACGGTTGGCCACCCGTCACGCCGCCATCAAAAAACAAGGGTGCGTCGTTGACCATGGTCGCAGGGGACATGCCTTTTTCCAGGGCAGCCGAGTAAATGAAGGGCTTGAAGCTGGAGCCAGGCTGTCGCCAGGCCTGGGTGACATGGTTGAACTTGTTTTTGGCAAAGTCAAAGCCGCCAACCAAGGCGCGAATGGCTCCGGTTTGAGGGGTCAAGGCCACAAACGCGCCTTCGACCTCGGGCAACTGGGTGAGCTCCCATTGGCCTTTGGGCAGTTGAACAATGCGCACCACAGCGCCTTTGCGGATGCGTTTGGCTGCGGGAGCCTTGTCTGACAGGCCCGATTCAACTGGGCTCAGGCCCGCGCCGGTGATGGTGATTTGCTCGCTGTTTTGGCGAACCACCACCACCTTTTTGCTGGAGGCCTCGAGCACGACCGCCGACATCACGTCGCCGTTGTCCGGGTGCTCCTCCAAGGTCTCGTCAATCAGGTCTTCGGCCAGTTTGGGGTCGTTGGGCAGGTTGATGAATTTTTCAGGTCCACGGTAAACCTGGCGGCGCTCGAAGTCCATCAGGCCCTGGCGCAACGCCTGGTAGGCCGCCATTTGGTCTTGCGACTGAATGGTGGTGTAAACATTCAGCCCACGGGTGTAGGTCTCCTGGCCATATTGGGCGAACACCATTTGCCTGACTGTTTCAGCAACAAACTCGGCGTGCAGAGTTTTTTTGTTGCCAGATGACTTCAAAGCCAAAGGCTCGGCTTTGGCTTGCGCAGCCTGTTGCGCGGTGATGTAGCCGTTTTCTTCCATGCGCTCGATGATGTAGAGCTGGCGTGAACGGGCACGTTTGGGGTTGGCGATGGGGTTGAAGGCCGAGGGCGCTTTGGGCAGACCGGCGAGCATGGCCGCTTCGGCAATGGTGATGTTTTTGAGTGATTTACCAAAGTAGGTCTCTGCAGCCGAGGCAAAACCATAGGCCCGGTTGCCCAGGAAGATCTGGTTCATGTAGATCTCCAGAATCTGGTCCTTGGTCAGCAGGTGCTCGAGCTTGTAGGTCAGCAGGATTTCGTAAATCTTGCGGGTGTAGGTTTTTTCGGAAGACAGGTAGACATTGCGTGCCACCTGCATGGTGATGGTGGATGCGCCTTGGCTTTTCAAGCGTCCGATGTTGGCGATGCCCGCACGCAAAATGCCCAAGTAGTCCACGCCACCATGGTCATAAAAGCGGTTGTCCTCTATGGACAGTACCGCGTCTTTCATGATTTGCGGTATCTCCTTGATGGGAGTGAGGTTGCGGCGCTCCTCGCCAAACTCACCCATCAACTGCCCATCGGCGGTGAACACACGCAGTGGCAGTTTGGGCTTGTAGTCGGCCAAGTCAGAGATGTCTGGCAAGTTGGGGTAGGCCGTCACCATGGCCACGCCCACAACCATCAGCAAACAAAACAAGCCTGCTGCAAGCAAGCCCAAGGCCCACAAGGCCAGCTTGACCAACCAGGCCAATGCCTTGGAGGCTGAGGGCTTGGTTTCTGGTCTTTGGGGGGTGTCCGGTGCAGTGTCTTGGTGGGGCATAGGGCTTGGGGAGGGGCGGCCAGCGGATTACCGGACTTCTTGCATTATAAAAATTCTGCGGAACAGCACAGCGTCAACCCATTAAATTTGAATACTTTTAGTATAAAAATGGATTGTTTATCCGTCAAAATCATGTTACAAAACTTGTCAACACAAGCCATCTTGGGCTTGAACAGGGGGGATCATGCCATCTTGGTCTCGGTTTTGGCAGCATGTGGCCCATCGTCCGGCGCAGCAGGCTTGGGGCTTGGCCTGTGATGGCTCGGGTTGGGCCTTGGTGGGCTTGTCTTGGCACAAAGCTGCTGGCATACGGGTTCACGCCACTGAGAAAATCGTGCCTGCTGGCGATGATTTGACGGGTGCTGGTTTTGGCAGCGGTTTAAGGCAACGAGCGGTTCACTCGCGCCAACGGCTTTCTGTGGGCTTGGCCCAAGAGGAGGTGATCCAGGGGGTGCTGGAGTTGCCTGCGCAATTGTCCCGTGATGACTGGGCCGGGGAGGTGCAGCTGGAAGTGGCCCAGTTGTTGGGTTTGGCGCCGGATGAAGTCAATTTTGATTTTGAGCCCGACCCTGTGAGCGATGGTTTGCTGTCACGCGTGCATTGGGTCGGGTGCGATCAGGCGCGCATCCTCGCGCTCAGGGACGGGGTGCGCTCGGCCGGTTGGCGGCTTGACAGCGTGGAGCCCGCTTGGCATGCGGCCCACAGGGCAGCGAGCCATCTCAAAGGGGGTCTGGACAGTTTGCTGACGCAATCCCCGCAAGACTGGCAATTTGATTTGACCCCGAAACTGAGCCCTGGTCAGAACCTACCCACCAGCGAGTTTGACGTGGGCTCGGACCGGGTGTTGAAGCAAGCCCTGCAATCGGCTGCAGGTCCACGTCTGGTGGCCTCAGGTCTCGCACTCAAGGTCTGGCTTTGATGAAACCTTTTAACCTCTTGCAGTATCCGGCTTTGGCCAGCCAGCGCCGAAGATTTCACAGCAGGTGGACTTCTTTGAGTGGTTTGTTGGTGGGCAGTTTGGTGGCCTTTTGGCTGATGTCAGAGGTTCTGGAAAAGCACTTGCAGCGGGTGCAAGAGGGGGCAGCTTTGCAGTCCCGTTTGAAGCAGGCGCAAAACCAGCAGACGCAAGACAAGGTCTGGCAGGCGCAACAAAACACATGGCTGCAGCAAGCTGCGCGCGTCCAGGCGCTCAGTGCGCAGCAAAGCAGATGGGAGGCCTTGCACCGGGCCTTGCTGCACGAAGCGGGGCCTGACTCGGTGCAATTGCTGCGTTTGCAACTCGATGCGCAAACCCTGGAGTTGCACGGCCAGGCCAAAGATGTGCAGCGCATGGCACAGGCGCGAGCGCGCTTGTCCAAGCCCTTGTCCGAACCGCCGATGGACACAACTTGGGCGCTGGTCAGTTGGGAGAATGCGGCAGCCGCTGAAGGGGTGGCCACCCAAGCGCCTCTGGAGTTCGTTTGGCAGGCGCCTTGGCCGCAGGTGGGTTCGGGCACCATGTCAGCGGCTGCGACGCAAAGCACGCCGTCGTCTGTGCCCGACAAGGAGCGACCATGAGGCGATCCGGGGCATGGATCTGGCCAGCTTGGGCCCCCGCCTGGCAACTGGGTTGGCCCAGCTTGTGGCGCGACCGGTGGCGCTGGTTGGCACGCCGCTGGGCGTTTGCCTTGGGTGGTTTGGTGGTGGGCATGTTGGGGGTGGTGGGCTGGCAGTTCGAGGCCTTCCAAGCGCTGCGCGAAAGCGAAGCGCATGTGCTTGACCTGCAGGCAAAACTCCAGGCGCAGGCGCAAGTGCAGATGCAGTCAGCGCAGCTCAAGCCTGCGCCTGGGGCCGCTTTGAATACACCAACAGGCCCGCCACCTGTCATGGCCTGGTGGCCAGTCCAAGGCACGCAGGCCGCGGTCTGGCCGCAACTGGAGCGCTCGATGGCGCAACATGGCTTGCGCCTGCTGTCCTTGCGGCCTGAGCCACCCAGCCCCGTGGGTGCTTGGCCGAGTCAGGCGGTGGCATTGCGACTGCAGGGCCGCTTTGACGATTGGGTGAACGCGTGGGCCGCCCTGAATACGCGCGGTCCGGTGTGGGGCTTGGAGCGTTTGCGCATCACACCCCAAGAGGGTGGGGTGGCGATCGATGCCGTCCTGCGGTTGTGGTTGTCCCCCGAGGCAACGCTCATGTCCCAGTCTGCCTGGACACCCGTGCCCACCGATTGGTTGCCCGCGCCGGCTCTGATTGGGCAGCGTCTTGGGTCGGTAGCGCCCGTCTTTGTGGCGACGGCTTCGCCGTCAGCGACCTTGTCGGGCGTGACCGCTGGACCCAAGGCTGTGGACCCGTTGCCCCTTTCAGCTGGGACGGCGTTTCGATCAAGCGCCAAGGCGCTTGAAAGCCTTGATTCGCCCCCGCCCATGCCGACGCTGCCGCCCGACCCCGCCGACTGGCCTTTGGACCAGGTCCGTCTGGTGGGTGTTTGGCAGCAAGGGCAGGGCGTACATCCCATCTTGATGGCTGGGCCGCACTGGGCGCTTGCCCGTATGGGCCAACGCATCGGTCCGCAAGGCCATGTGGTCAACAGCATCCATGCCGGGGAGGTGCATTTGCGCGCGGCGCAAGGCCCGGTGTGGGTGATCGGTTTGGAAAAGGCAAAACCATGAGATCCAGTTCACTTCCCATGCCTGCGTCACCAAGCCAGATGTGGCGTGCTGCACTGTGCGGCTGGAGCTTGTGCATGGCACCCGGCTTGGGGGCACAGAGTCCACAGCTGACCCAGTCGGATGGGCCTGTGGCGGTGTTGGCCTTGAAGAGCGACCTAACGCCGAGTCTCTCGGACGATCTGCGCCCCATCAGCCTGAACTTCCAGAACGTTGAGATCACCACTTTGCTGCAGGTGTTTGCCGAGTTCACCGGCTTGAACCTGGTGGCCACCGACAGTGTGAAAGGTCAGGTGACGGTGCGCCTGAGCGACGTGCCCTGGCCGCAGGCTTTGCAAATTGTGCTGCAGTCCAAGGGCTTGGCCTCGCGTCTGGAGGGGCGTGTGCTGTGGGTGGCCCCGCAGGGTGAATGGGCCCAGCGTGAAAAAATGCAACTCGACGCGAAGGCCGCGCTGGAGGCGGTGAGCCCGGTTCAGATGATGAGCATGCGTCTGCAATATGCCCGGGCCACGGATGTGGCGCAGCGCTTGCAAGGGGCCGGATCGGGGGGTGGTGGGGGCCGCTGGCTCAGCAGTCGGGGCAGTGTGCTGGCCGAGCCTCGCACCAACCAGTTGTTCATCTCTGACCTGCCTCAGCGCCTGACAGAGGTGCAAAAACTGTTGACCCAACTGGACATTCCGGTGCGTCAAGTGCTGATCGAGGCCCGCATCGTCGAGGCCGATGACCAGTTCGGGCAATCGCTGGGTGTGCGTTTGGGGGCGGGCCTGGCGGTGCCTTTGCGTGTGAATCAGCGGGCCAACACCCTGGCTTTGGGGGCGGGCAATGCCGAGACGGGCGCGGGGGTGGTGACCGGCAACCAGGTTAAGTTGCCTGCGGGCTCGGCGGGGCAGACATTGAACACGCCCGCCAGTTTTGCGGTGTCCTTGTTCAACGCGGCGGCCGACCGGTTCATCAATGTGGAAATCTCGGCGCTGGAAGCCGACGGCCGGGGCAAGGTGGTCTCGCGTCCGCGGGTGGTCACGGCCGATCAGACCAAGGCCTTGATCGAGCAAGGCACCGAATTGCCTTACCAGACCGCATCGGCCAGTGGCGCGACCTCGATCACCTTCCGCAAGGCCAACCTGAAGCTGGAGGTCACGCCACAAATCACCCCCGACGGCTCGGTGGTGCTGGAGGTGGACGTCAACCGCGACAGCGTGGGCCAGCTCACCCCGGCAGGATTTGCCATCAACACCAAGCACGTCAAGACCCAGGTGCGCGTTGAGGATGGCGGCACCGTGGTGTTGGGTGGCATCTTTGAGGAGACCGACCGTAACAATGAAGCCAAAGTGCCGGGCCTGGGGGATGTGCCGGGCTTGGGCTGGTTGTTCAAGAACCGCGACAAGGCGCAGCGCAAAAGCGAGTTGCTGATTTTTTTGACGCCACGCGTCATGGCCGATGGTCCTGCGGCAGTGCCGCCCTGAAGTCAGCGCCGCTCTTTAGTGGCTGTACATGGGGCAGCTCGGTGGCAGGACCCAAACCGCGTCGAATACACTGGCAGGCCGCGAACCCTAGGCCCCTGGCTTAGGGGCTGACGCCGATTTTTTCTGCAAGAGACTTCCTTTGAGCATCATCTTTGTGGGCCTTCCCGGCTCGGGCAAAACCACCATTGGCCGCCAGTTGGCACGCCGTCTTGGTCAGCCTTTTGTCGATTCCGACCATGAGATCGAGCACCGTCTGGGCTGCTCGATCCGGGAGTTTTTTGTCCGTGAGGGCGAGGACAGTTTCCGGAATTTGGAGCAGCAGGTGATCGACGAGTTGACCCAAACGCAGCAAGGCGTGATCGCCACGGGGGGCGGCGCTGTTTTGCGCGAAGCCAATCGAAGGCACATGCATGAACGTGGACAGGTGATTTACCTGCGCTCCACACCGGAAGATGTGTTCAGGCGCGTGCGTCATGACACCGCCCGTCCTTTGCTTCAAGTCGACGATCCGCTCAGCCGTTTGCGCACCTTGTTCGAAGCGAGGGACCCGCTGTACCGCGAAGCGGCCCACTTTGTCATCGAAACCGGCCGCCCCTCGGTGGCCATGCTGGTCAACATGATCTGCATGCAATTGGAGTTGGCGGGACATTTGCCGCTGAACAATCAGGCTGGGACTTAGCGTTCAACGCCCCCCGATTTACCCTGATATGGCTGGGTGCATGAGTGGAAGCTGCAAAAATGGTGCAAAATAGAACGATCGTTCTTTTTTTTGTGCGCCATGACCGATCACAAACACCCCTCCAAAGTTGAAAACTTGCCTGCGCCAGAGGCAGGTCGGCGCGTGCTCATCAAAGGGCAGCAAACCAAAACCGTGATCATCGACGCCGCCCTGGGCCTGGCCTCGCAAATTGGTCTCGAAGGCCTGTCCATTGGCGCGTTGGCCGAGGTCACTGGCATGAGCAAGTCGGGCGTTTTTGCCCACTTCGGCTCGCGCGAAGAACTGCAGATTTCCGTTATTCGCGAATACCACGACCGTTTTGAAGCCGAGGTGTTTTACGCCGCCATGCAAAAGCCCAGAGGTTTGCCGCGCCTGCAGGCCATGTTTGACAACTGGATGGTGCAGACCTCGGCCGAAATCGACTCGGGCTGCATTTACATCAGTGGCGCGGTGGAATTTGACGACCGCAGCGGCCCGGTGCGTGATGCACTGGCCTCATCGGTGTCCACTTGGCAAACCGCTTTGCGCCGGGCCGTCGAGTTGTCCCAGGACGAGGGCCAACTCAGCCGCGTGTCCGATGCCCATCAGATCGCTTTTGAAATCCATGGCCTGATTTTGGCGCTGCATTACGAAGCCCGCTTTTTGCGCAACCCAATAGCCGCCGACCGCGCCCGCCAAGGCTTTCAGCACATCCTGGCCCGCTATGCAGGCCCTGGCACACCGGCCGGCACCGAGCCAATCAGCGCCCCCAAACCGCCCAAGCTCGTGGCCGTGCCCAAGGCCCGTCGCAAGCCGACCCAGGACTGATTTTTTTCCAATCCTCACTGACACACCGATCCAAGGAGTCTTCCCATGCCCGTCTACACCCCCCCACTTCGCGACATGCAGTTTGTCTTGCACGAGTTGCTCAATGTGAGCGCCGAACTCAAGGCCTTGCCCAAGCACGCCGACACGGATGCCGACACCATCAATGCGGTGCTGGAAGAAGGTGGCAAGTTCGCATCCGAAGTGGTTTTTCCCTTGAACATTTCGGGCGATACCCAGGGCTGCCAACTGAACCGCGATACCCACGAGGTCAAAGCCCCCGACGGTTTCAAGGCGGCCTATGAACAGTACGTGGCCGGTGGCTGGCCATCGCTCAGCTGCGACCCCGACTTTGGCGGTCAGGGCTTGCCCTTTGTGGTCAACCAGTGCTTTTACGAGATGCTCAACTCGTCCAACCAGGCCTGGACCATGTACCCGGGCTTGAGCCACGGTGCTTACGAGTGCCTGCACGCGCACGGCACGCCCGAGCAAAAAGCCCTGTACCTGCCCAAGCTGACCAGTGGCGAGTGGACCGGCACCATGTGCCTGACCGAGCCGCATTGCGGTACCGATTTGGGCATGCTGCGCACCAAGGCCGAGCCGCAAGCCGACGGCACCTACAAACTCAGCGGCCAAAAGATTTTCATCAGCGCAGGCGAGCACGATCTGGCCCCCAACATCGTGCACCTGGTACTGGCCCGTTTGCCCGATGCGCCTGTCGGCAGCAAAGGCATCAGCCTGTTCATCGTGCCCAAGTTCAATGTGGCCGCTGACGGCAGCGTGGGTGAGCGCAACGGCATTTACTGCGGTGGCCTGGAGCACAAAATGGGCATCCATGGCAACGCCACTTGCCAAATGGTTTTGGACGATGCCGTGGGCACCTTGGTGGGCCAGCCCAACAAGGGTTTGGCGGCGATGTTCGTGATGATGAACGCGGCCCGTTTGGGCGTGGGCAACCAGTCGTTGGGCCTGACCGAAGTGGCCTACCAAAACGCACTGGCCTACGCCAAAGACCGCGTGCAAATGCGCTCGCTCACCGGCGTCAAAGCGCCCGGCAAACCAGCCGATCCGATCATCGTGCATCCCGATGTGCGCCGCATGCTCATGACCGCCAAGGCCTATGCCGAAGGCGGCCGCGCTCTGGCTTGCTACTGCGCCTTGCTGCTCGACAAAGAGATCAACCACCCCGACGAAGCTGTGCGTGCCGAGGCCGCCGAGGTCGTGGCCTTGCTCACGCCGATTGTCAAAGCCTTCACCACCGACAACGCCTGGGAAGCCACTTCGGCTTGCCAGCAGGTGTTTGGCGGCCACGGCTACATCAAAGAGTGGGGCATGGAGCAGTACGTGCGCGATGCCCGCATCAACATGATTTACGAAGGCACCAACACCATCCAGTCGCTCGACTTGTTGGGCCGCAAGGTGCTGGGCAACCAGGGTGCCACGCTCAAGAAGTTTGGCAAATTGGTCGAACAATTGGTCAAGGCCGAAATGGCCAACGAAGCCATGGGTGAGTTCATCAAGCCGCTGGCCGATTTGGGTCAAAAGCTCACGCAGCTGACAGGTGAAGTCGGCATGAAAGCCATGAGCAACGCCGACGAAGTGGGCGCTGCCGCGGTGGACTACCTGCGCGTGGTGGGCCATTTGGTGCTGGGTTACTTCTGGGCCCGCTCGGCACAAATTGCATTGGCCAAATTGGCCGAAGCGGAAGAAGAAGCCCAGCGCCCCGACCCGTTCTACCAGGCCAAACTGCAAACGGCGCGTTTTTACTTCACCCGCTTGATGCCCGAGACCTCCAGCCTGATGCGACGCATCCGCGCTGGGAGCGAGGTGTTGATGGACACAGACGCCGCCTTGGCATAACACGCCACAGAAATCCCAAGCTTGTAACCCAACCCGGAGGACACCCCTATGATCAAAACCGCACTGACCCTGAGCATCGGTCTGTTGACCCTGGCCGCTCACGCCCAGATGAGCCCGGTGGGCCTGTGGCGCAGCATCGACGACGAAACCAAGCAGCCCAAGGCCGAAATTCGCATCACCCAGAATGCGGCAGGGGGCTTGTCTGGCGTGGTCGAAAAAGGACTGCAAAACAACCCCAACACCGACCCCAACTGCAATCTGTGCACCGATGACCGCAAGGGCAAACCCAAAATCGGTCTGGAAATCATCCGAGGCGGTCAACAAGGCGACGGCAAGGCCGTGTGGGAAGGTGGGAAAATCCTCGATCCCGAGAACGGCAAGAACTACAGCCTGCGCCTGACCCCCATCGAGGGCGGCAAAAAGCTGGAAGTTCGAGGCTACATCGGTGCCCCCATGTTGGGTCGCACCCAAACCTGGATTCGGGTGCAATAAGCCTTCTCGCCCCTACGACACACCACAAGGACCACCATGTCTGACATCCTGACCCACACCGACGCGGGGGTGATGACCATCACCTTTAACCGCCTGGACAAGAAAAACTCCATCACCTCGTCCATGTACGCAACCATGGCCGAAGCGCTGGCGCAGGCGGCGACCGATCCAGCCGTGCGCGTGGTGGTGTTTCAGGGGCACGAAAGCATCTTCAGCGCGGGCAATGACATTGGCGACTTTTTGAACCAGCCGCCCACCACACAAGAGTCGCCCGTGTTCCGCTTCTTGCGTGGCATCGCTACCTTCGAAAAGCCACTGCTCGCTGCCGTGGCGGGGCCTGCGGTGGGCATTGGCACCACCATGCTGTTCCATTGCGATCTGGTCTATGCCGGTGACAACGCCGCGTTTTCCATGCCTTTTGTCAACCTCGGCCTGTGCCCCGAGGCAGCGTCCAGTTTGCTGGCCCCGCGCATGTTCGGCTACCACCGCGCCGCCGAAGCGCTGCTCATGGGCGAGCCCTTCTTTGCCGAAGCCGCGCAAGAAGTCGGCCTGGTTAACCGTGTCGTGCCGCCCACCGAAGTCAATGGTTACGCGCAAGCGCAAGCACGCAAATTGGCGGGTAAGCCGTTGTCTTCTTTGATCGAGACCAAGCGCTTGATGAAAGGCGACACGCAAGCCGTGTTGCAAAAGATGGACGAAGAGGGCCAGAGTTTTGGCCGCATGCTGCGCGAACCCGCTGCCAAAGAGGCTTTTGGTGCTTTCATGGAAAAGCGCAAGCCGGATTTTTCCAAATTGTGAAGCGCTGGGGTTGCTGAATCGGTTTCTCCCTAAAATCGACTACATGCCCCACACCACGCAGACCCCCATCGTTCTGGAACCCGAATACATCGAGGGTTTTCGCCAGATCTACGAAGAAAAAATCGTTTTCAACAAAACCTTGGGCTTGAAGCTCGTCAAGGTCACGCCCGAGGGTGTGGAGGCCCGCATCGACATGCGGCCTGAGTTGGTCGGCCACTTTGCCTACAACCGCATCCATGGCGGCGTCATCAGCGCGGTGCTCGACGCGATTGGCAGCGCGGCCGTGATGGCGGCGCTGGCGGCTAAGCACATGGACGAGCCGCCCGCTAAGCGGCTCGAGCGCTTTGCCAAGTTAGGCACCATCGATTTGCGGGTGGACTACTTGCGCCCGGGCATTGGCGATTACTTCACCATCACCGCCAACGCCTTGCGCGTGGGTTCGCGTGTGGGGTCGTCTCGCATGGAGTTTTGCGGGCCCGACGGGACCTTGATGTCGACAGGGGCTGCGGCTTACATCCTGTCCTGAGGGCCTCAGCGATTCACTCGGCAGGCACAGGCCTGGGTTTTCCTTGCTCATCCACCGCCACATAGGTCAGGTTCGCTTCGGTGACCTTGATGTACTGGCCTTGCAGCTGAAAACGTTCTGCAAACACCTCGACCTTGACGGTGACCGAGGTGCGTCCCACGCGCACGATGCGGGAGAAAAACGACAGGATGTCGCCCACCTTGACGGCCTGTTTGAAGATGAACTCGTTCACCGCCACGGTCACCATGCGACCGCGCACACGCCGCGCGGGCAACACCGCACCGGCCAAGTCGACCTGGGCCATGACCCAGCCGCCAAAAATATCGCCACTCGCATTGCAGTCGGCGGGCATGGGGATGACCTTGAGCACCAGCTCTTGGTCAGTGGGCAAAGACACGGTGTTGGGGCGTTGGGGTTCAGACATGGGCACAATCGGTGGTTATCGTTGAACTGGATTGTCCTTTATGCGCCACCACGGCGAACCTGCCGCTTCTGCTTCCCCTCATTTACCTCAGCCCGGTACAGCTTCCGACAAGGCTGCCCAGCCCCCAGCAGGCAGTGATTGGAAAACCTTGTCGCGCCTCCTGCCCTATTTGTGGCAATACAAATGGCGCGTGGTCATTGCGCTCAGCCTCATGGTGTGCGCCAAGCTGGCCAACGTCAGTGTGCCCCTGCTGCTCAAGGAGCTGGTGGACGCCATGAGCCTCAAGCCCGGCGACCCGAAAGCTGTGTTGGTGGTGCCGGTGGCATTGTTGGTGGGTTACGGCGCTTTGCGTTTGCTCACCTCGGCCTTCACCGAGTTGCGCGAATTGGTGTTTGCCAAAGCCACCCAAGGCGCTTCGCGCAGCATCGCACTGGAAACCTTCGAGCACTTGCACGCTTTAAGCCTGCGCTTTCACCTGGCGCGTCAGACTGGCGGCATGACGCGCGACATCGAGCGTGGCGTGCGCGGCATCGAGTCGCTGATTTCGTATTCGCTGTACAGCGTCATCCCGACCTTGATCGAGGTGGGCCTGGTGCTGACCATTTTGGCCGTCAAGTTCGACGCTTGGTTTGCAGGCATCACCTTGACAGCCTTGGTGTTTTATATTTTTTTCACCGTGCGCGTGACCGAATGGCGCACCCAGTTCCGCAAGCAGGCCAACGAGTTCGATTCTGCGGCCCACACGCGAGCGGTTGACTCGCTCTTGAACTACGAAACCGTCAAATACTTTGGCAATGAGCGCTTCGAGGCGGGCCGCTACGACGAAAGCCTGGAGCGCTTGCGCTTGTCGCGCCTGAAGGCGCAAACCTCCTTGTCCTTGCTCAACACCGGGCAGCAGCTGATCATCGCGTCGGCCTTGGTGGCCATGTTGTGGCGTGCCACCGAAGGTGTTGTGGCTGGGCGCATGACTTTGGGCGATCTGGTCATGATCAACGCCTTCATGATCCAGCTCTACATCCCGCTTAACTTTTTGGGTGTGCTGTACCGCGAGATCAAACAAAGCCTGACCGACCTGGACAAAATGTTTGTGCTGATGGACCGTGAACGCGAAGTGGCTGACGCGCCGGGTGCCCACGCCTTGGCCTTGCAAGGCGCGCCCGATGTGGTGTTCGACCGCGTGTCGTTTGCTTACGAAAGCGACAGGCCGATCTTGAAGGACATCAGCTTCACCATCCCGGCGGGTAAAACCGTGGCGGTGGTCGGACCTTCTGGTTCGGGCAAGTCCACGCTGGCGCGCTTGATGTTCCGTTTTTACGACGTGCAGCAGGGTTTCATCCGCATTGCAGGGCAAGACATTCGGCAGGTCACGCAATCGAGCGTGCGCCAAGCTTTGGGCATCGTGCCGCAAGACACCGTGCTCTTCAACGACAGCGTGGCTTACAACATCGCTTATGGCCGTCCTGGGGCTAGCCAGGCCGAAATCGAGGGCGCTGCGCGCTCGGCCCGCATCCACGATTTCATTGCGTCCACGCCCAAGGGCTACCAAACTTCGGTGGGCGAACGCGGGCTGAAATTGTCAGGCGGCGAAAAGCAGCGCGTGGCCATTGCGCGCACTTTGCTCAAAGACCCGCCGATTTTGGTATTCGACGAGGCCACCTCGGCACTCGACTCGGCCAATGAGCGCGCCATCCAGTCTGAGCTGGCCAATGTGGCGCAAAACAAAACCACGCTGGTGATTGCGCACCGCTTGTCAACGGTGGTGGATGCGCACGAGATTTTGGTGATGGAGGCCGGGCAAATCATCGAGCGCGGCAACCATGCCGAGTTGCTGGCCCAACAGGGCCGCTACGCCAGCATGTGGGCAATGCAGCAGTCGGCCGATTGAGTGCTGGAACTGCCAACATGTCGTTGCTTTCACGCCTGAGCTGACGCGAGCAACCCGTTCTCTGACGGGTTCTTCCTTGGCTTCAGCGCTCGTCGAAACTGATCACTAAGCGATCGCTGGTCGGGCGAGCTTGGCAGGACAGGATGAAGCCTTGTTCGACTTCGGGCTTTTCGAGGGTGAAGTTTTTCTCCATCTCGGTCGTGCCTTCCATGACCTTGCAGCGGCAGGTGCAGCAAACGCCGGCCTTGCACGAATAGGGCAGGTCCAGTCCCAATGACAAGGCGATGTCGAGGATTTTTTCGTTGCGGTTCATCGGCATGTTGTAGGGCTTGCCATCCAGCACCACGGTGAGCTGCACTTCGCCCTGCTCGCGCGAGGCCGGGTGCCCCAGCACGGCTTGGCTGCGCTGCTCGGGGGTGAGCGCATCGAGTGTGGGTGAGCTGAAGCGCTCGGTGCGGATGCGCTCGGCTTTCACGCCAGCCGTGAGCAAGGCTTGCTCGGTGGCTTCGATCATGGCTTCGGGGCCGCACACGAACACCTCGTCCATGCTGCCCACGGGCAAGAAGGCGTCGATGATGGCTTGTACTTTTGCGGCGTCAATGCGGCCTTCGAGCAGAGGCACTTCTTGCGCTTGGCGCGACAGGATGTGGATCAGTGTCAGGCGCGAAGGGTAGCGGTCTTTCAGGTCTTGCAGCGCTTCGTTGAACATCACGCTGTCCATGCGGCGGTTGCCATAGACCAGGGTGAACTTCGAATCGGGTTGTTCTTCGAGGGTGCTCGACAAGATGGACAGGATGGGTGTGATGCCCGATCCAGCCGCAAAGCCCACGCGGTGGATGGCGCGGGGGCGCTGCACCACAAAGCGGCCATCGGGTGGCATCACGCGCAGGGTGTCACCCGCTTGGAGTTGGGTGGCGGCCCAGTTGGAGAACACGCCACCTTCCACCGGGCGAATGCCCACTTCGAGGACACCTTGTTTTTGCAGTTGGCTGCGGGCCGAGCTGATGGAGTAGCTGCGGCGCACATCGGTGCCAGCAATGTCGGCGCGCAAGGTCAGGAACTGACCGGGCTGGAAGTCGAAGCTGCTGCGCAGATCGGGGGGCACGTTCAGCGTGATCGCCACCGCACCGGCCGCTTCGGGGCTGATGCGTGCGATCGGGAGGTCGTGAAATCGGGGTGCGGACATGGCTTGAGGCTCTGAAGCTGGGTGGCTTGCGGCCACTCAGTAAGGTTTGAAGTAATCGAAGGGCTCCATGCAGGCCAGGCACCGGTAAAGGGCCTTGCAAGCGGTCGAGCCAAAATGGGAGGTTTCAGTGGTGTTGGCAGAGCCGCACTGCGGGCAGTGCACCACTTCGGGTTTGGCCCCGCGCGCTGCAAACTGCACCACGCTGGCCGCCCCTGTGCCGCTGCTGGCGCAGGCATGCGGCGGGGCGATGCCATAAGCGCGCAGTTTGTCTTTGGCGGCTTCACTCATCCAGTCGGT
>JBIKQY010000456.1:0-17780 GCA_044349465.1 Limnohabitans sp.
CACCGCTGACAGTGCCTGCGAGGATTTGCGCCGCACTCGAGTCAAATTCAAATCGCGTACCCTGTGACAGTTGAATGGCACCGGTGTAGTTGCCTTGACCCAAAGTGGCAGCACCGGTCAGTACAAGCGCTCCTGCCACGATGCGAGTATCTCCGGTATAAGCATTGGTGCCTGCCAACTCCAATACGCCGACGCCTGTTTTTGTCAAACCCATTGCCAAACCACTCACAGCACCGTTCAAGATGCTTGGCGTGGTCACATCGCTCACCGCAATTCGCAATTGGTCTCTGATGGCCAAGCTTTGGGTATTGACCGACGAGGCATCGATCACCAGCGATGCCAAGGACTTGGCAGCCCCAACATTCCCGTCGAACGTGACAGTGCCATTGGCCTTCACACTCAGGGATGCACCTGCAACCGTCGACGCGTCTACTGCGCCCATAAAACGGACATTGGTGAAATCGGTCAACGTGCTGTCATTGGCCAGCGTCACTGCGCCGCCGTAGGTTTGCCCGGCAAGGGTGGACACATCGGCTGCCAGGCGTGTGGCGCCTGTGACGTTCAAACTGCTCAAGCCGCTGACCGTGTCGTTGGCGCTACTGCCTAAGACGGCGTTGCCGTCAATGGTCAACGCGTTGGCGTTGGCGTTGGCACCCACACTAATCACAGAAGCTTGCGTCGCCACCGTGGGGCCCGTCAGCACGGTATCTTGAGTCAAGGTCAGCGCGCCGCCGTAAGTCTGTGTGCCAATACTCGTCACCGTGTTGGTATTGAGCGTGGTCGTGCCGCTGATGCTCAGGTTGTTCAGGCCGGTCACCGTATTGGCTAAAGCGTTGCCCAGCACCGCATCACCCGTGATGCTCAAGGACTTGCCCGCACCCACCACCACGTCTTGGGTGGTAATGATGCTGCCGGTCAAAGCCGTGTCATTGCCCAGCGTCACTGCGCCGGTATAGGTTTGCACGCCGCTGCTGGTGATCGCGCCTGTGTTGATGGCGGTGCTGCCGCTGACCGCCAGCGTCGTCAGACCGCTGATGCTGTCGTCGCTGCTGTTGCCCAGCTCCGCGTTACCGGCAATCGTCAAGGCCTTGCCGCCGCCGGTTACCGTGCCCTTGGTCGTCACCGTGGTGCCGGTCAGCACGGTATCTCGCGTCAGAGTGAGCGCGCCGCCATAGGTCTGCGTGCCTGCGCTGGTCATCGTGTCGGTATTGAGCGTGGTCGTGCCGCTGATGCTCAGGTTGTTCACGCCGGTCACCGTGTCAGCAGCGCCGGTGCCGATCACTGCATTGCCGGTGATGGCCAAAGAGTTGTTGTTCGCCACCACCGCAGCTTGGGTGGTGATGCTGCTGCCGGTCAACGTGGTGTCCATGGCCAAGGACACCGCGCCAGCGTAGGTCTGCGTGCCCGAGCTCGTCACCTCGTTGCTGCCCAAGGTGGTCGTGCCACTGATGGCCAAGTTATTCAGCCCAGTGACCGTATCAAATGCGCTGTTGCCCAGTACCGCATTGCCGGTTAGGGTCAATGACTTGCCCGCGCCCACCACCACATCTTGGGTGGTGATGGTGCTGCCAGTCAGGGTGGTGTCGGTGCCCAGCGTCACTGCGCCGGTATAGGTTTGCGCACCGCTGCTGGTGATCGCGCCTGTGGTGATTGCCGTGCTGCCGCTGACTTCAAGCGTCGTCAGACCGCTGACCGTGTCGTCGGTGCTGTTGCCCAGCACCGCGTTGCCGGTGATGGTCAAGGCCTTGCCGCCACCGGCTACGGTGCCCTGCGTGGTGACTGTGCTGCCGGTCAGGGTGGTGTTGTCGCTCAAGCTCAGGGCGCCGCCGTAGGTCTGAGTGCCGCTGGTGCTCACCGCATTGACGTTGAGTGCCGTGGTCCCGCTGATGCTCAGGCTACTCAAATTCGTCAAGACATCGGTTGGATCATCGCCAAGCACTGCATTGGCTGTAATCGTCAGCGCGTTGCCATTGCCACCTACCGTGCTTTGCGTCGTGATGGTGCTGCCGGCCAGGGTGGTGCCCATGCCCAGCGTGACGGCATCGGCATAAGTCTGTGCCCCCACGGTGCGCACGCTGCCGCCATTGATCGCGGTCGTGCCCACCGCATCGGTTGTCAAATCGGCCAGTCTTTCGCCTTCTGCGCCCACCAAACCGGTGCCGCCCACCGCGTCAGTCAAGGTGGTGTTACCGCTGTCGTTAAGGGTCAATCTGCGGTTGCTGATGCCATCGGACTTGATGGTGCCTGTCACGGTGATGTCCGCGCCCGCCAAGGTGGTGTCTGCGCCCAGCGTCACCGCTCCGGTGTAGGTCTGGCTGGTGGTGGTGGTGACAGCACCGGCATTGAGGTCAATGGCGCTGGCTGTCACAGCCAGACTGCTCAAGGGCGCTGTGCCACCCACTGCACCACCCAGCACCACATTGCTGGTTGCGCCACTGGCATTGATCACCAACGTGCTCGTCGTGCTCAGTGCGCTGTTAACAGTCGAAGCCAAGGTGATGACCGCAGCCGGGTCGCTGGCTGTCAGCGTGGTGTTGGCCCCCAGCGTCACTGCGCCGGTGTAGCTTTGCGAGCCAGTACTGGTGATGTCGGTGGTGCGGATCAAGGTGGTGCCGTTGATCGCCAGGGCACTGAGCCCGGTCAGGGTGTCGGTGGGGCCATCGCCCAGCACCGCATCGCCTGCAATCGTCAATGCATTCGTGTTGCCGACCACCGTGCCCCGGGTGCTGATGGTGCTGCCAGTCAGCGTGGTGGTTGCGCCCAAGGTCACCGCATCGTTGAAGGTCTGCGCGCCCGTGGTGGTGATGCCACCGCCATTGATCGCGGTGGTGCCTATGGCGTCGGTGGTGATGCTGCTGAGTTGGTCTGCCAGAGTCGCACTGCCGATAGCTCCGCCCAAGGTGGTGGTGCCGCTGTCAATGAGCTCCAAGCTGCGGTTGCCGCCGCTGGACTTGACCGTGCCCGTTACCGTGATGCCCTGACCCGTCAGCGTGGTGTTGGCACCCAAGGTCACCGGGCCTGTGTAGGCCTGGCTTGATGTGGTGATGACTGCAGCGCCATTGAGGTCAATGTCGCTGGCGGTCACCGCCAGAGTGCGCAAGGCATCGGTCGTACCCACTGTGTTGGCCAGCACCACATTGCCGCCGTTACCGCCGGCTGTGATGGTCAGTGCAAGCGTGGTGGCTGGTGCGCTGTTGACGGTCGATGCCATGGTGATGATCGCAGAATCACCACTGGCCGCCAGCGTGGTGTCGTTACCCAGCGTCACCGGGCCGGTGTAAGTCTGGCTGAATGTGGTGGTGACGGCGCCGCCGTTCAGGTCAATGTCGCTGGTCGTCACCGCCAGGCTGGTCAAGGGCGCTGCGCCACCCACCGCACCACCCAGGACCACGTTGCTGGTCATGCCACTGGCATTGATCGCCAAGGCGCTCGCCGTGCTCGGTGCGCTGTCGACGTTCGATGCCAGGGTGATGACCGCGCTTGCGTCCGTGGCCGTCAGCGTGGTGTCGGTTCCCAGCGTCACCGCGCCTGTGTAGGTCTGCGCACCCGTGCTGGTGATGGTGTTGGTGTTGATCGCGGTGGTGCCGCTGACCGACAGGGTCGTCAATCCGGTCACCGTGTCTGCTGCACCGTCGCCCAACACCGCGTTACCAGTGATGGTCAGCGTTTTGGCATTGCCCACCAGCACCTCTTGCGTGGTCACCGTGCTGGCCGTCAAAGCTGTGTTCACACCCAAGGTCACAGCATCACCAAAGGTCTGCGCGCCCGTGGTGCGCACGCTGCCGGCGTTGAGCAACGTGTTGCCGCCTGCATTGGTCGTCAAGCTGCTGAGTTTTTCTGCATCGGTGCTGCCACCGATCGCACCAGCCAGCGTGGTAGTGCCGCTGTCGTTGATGACCAGGCTGCGGTTCATACCGTCAGACTTGACGGTGCTGCCCAGCGTGATCGCCACACCGCTCAATGTCGTGTTGGCACCCAAGGTCAATGCATCGCCGAAGGTCTGCGCGCCCGTGGTGCGCACGCTGCCGGCGTTCAGCAGTGAGTTGCCGCCTGCATCAGTCGTCAAGCTGCTGAGTTTCTCGCCATCGGTGCTGCCACCGATTGCACCGGCCAGCGTGGTGGTGCCGCTGTCGTTGATCGTCAAGCTGCGGTTCGTGCCGTCTGATTTGACGGCATCACCCAGCGTGATGGCCACACCGCTGAGCGTGGTGTCTGAGCCCAAGGTCACCGCACCCGTGTAGGTCTGCGCACCCGTGCTGGTGATGGTGTTGGTGTTGATCGCCGTGGTGCCGCTGACCGACAGGGTCGTAAAACCGGTCACCGTGTCTGCTGCACCGTCGCCCAACACCGCGTTACCGGTGATGGTCAGCGTTTTGGCATTGCCCACCAGCACCTCTTGCGTGGTCACCGTGCTGGCCGTCAAAGCCGTGTTCACACCCAAGGTCACCGCATCACCAAAGGTCTGCGCGCCCGTGGTGCGCACGCTGCCTGCGTTCAGCAGCGTGTTGCCGCCTGCATTGGTCGTCAAGGTGCTAAGTTCTTCGCCAACGGCGCTGCCACCAATTGCACCAGCCAGCGTCGTGGTGCCGCTGTCGTTGATCGTCAAACTGCGGTTGGCTCCATTGGACTTGATCGTGTCCGCCAGAGTGATGCCTGTACCAGACAGCGTGGTATCAGCGCCCAGGGTCACCGGACCGCTATAGGACTGGCTCAAGGTGGTGGTGACAGTGCTGCCGTTCAAGTTAATGTCACTGGCAGTCACCGCCAAGCTGCTCAAGGAGGCCACGCTGCCGACTGCGTCACCCAGAATCACATTGGCAGCAGCACCGCCGGCCGTCACGCTCAGTGCGCGAGGTGTCAAAACGGCGTCGCTGTTGACGCTCGATACCAGGGTAATGACTGCGGCTGCGTTGCTGGCAGCCAGCGTGGTGTCAGTCCCTAAAGTCACCGCACCGGTGTAAGTCTGTGAACCGATGCTGCTCACATCGCTGGCATTGATAGCGCTGCTGCCGCTGATTTGCAAGCTGCTCAAGCCCGTCAACGTGTCCACTGGCGCATCGCCAAGTACCGCATTGCCTGCGATGCTCAGTGTCTTGGCATTGCCAGCGACCGTGCCCAAAGTTGTCACGGTTGTGCCCGTCAGCGTGGTGTTGGCTCCCAAGGTCACCGGCCCGGTATAAGTCTGACCCGCAGTGCTGGTCACCGCGCCTCCATTGAGGTCAATATCACTGGCCGTCACCGTGAGGCTGCTCAAGGCAGCAGTAACGCCCAGCGGGCCACCCAACACCACATTGCCGCCCGAACCGCTGGCCGTGAAGGTGAGCGCGCGCGGCGTGCTTGCCGAATCGCTGTTGATCGTCGATGCCGTGGTGATCACCGCGCCGGTTTCA
Source organism: Limnohabitans sp. (assembly GCA_044349465.1). Classification (GTDB taxonomy): domain Bacteria; phylum Pseudomonadota; class Gammaproteobacteria; order Burkholderiales; family Burkholderiaceae_C; genus Limnohabitans_A. The sequence continues at coordinate 5,391 of JBIKQY010000456.1, forward strand.
GTCGCCGTCAAGGTGGTGGTGGCGCCCAGCGTCAACGCGTCGTTGAAAGTTTGGGAACCGAGGGTAGAGATGCTCCCGCCGTTGATCGCAGTCGTGCCGGCCGCATCGGTGGTGATGCTGCTGAGCTTTTCTGCATCGGTGCTACCGCCGATCGCATCGCCCAAGATGGTTGCGCCGCTGTCGTTGACGACTAAGCTGCTGTTGCCACCGCTCGATTTGACGGTGCTGCTTAGGGTGATGCCCACACCCGTGAGCGTGGTGTCATTGCCCAAGGTCACCGCATCGTTGAAGGTCTGCGTGCCCGTGGTGGTGATGCTGCCGCCATTGATGGCGGTCGTGCCCGCCGCGTCGGTGGTGATGCTGCTGAGTTTGTCACCTGCCGTCGCGCTTCCGAGTGCGCCACCCAAGGTGGTGGTGCCGCTGTCGTTGATGATCAAGTTGCGGTTGGCCCCGCTGGACTTGACGGTGCTGGCCAAGGTGACGCCCACGCCGGTGAGCGTGGTGTCTGCGCCCAGGGTCACCGCATCATTGAAGGTCTGCGCGCCCGTGGTGGTGATGCTGCTGCCGTTGATCGCGGTTGAGCCCGCTGCATCTGTGGTGATGCTGCTGAGTCTTTCGCCATCGGAACTGCCACCGATCGCACCGGCCAGTGTGGTGGTGCCGCTGTCGTTGATGGTCAGGCTACGGTTGGTGCCGACTGATTTGACGGTGTCACCCAGAGTGATGACCACACCGCTGAGCGTGGTGTCTGAGCCCAGCGTCACCGCGCCGGTGTAGGTCTGTGCACCCGTGCTGGTGATGGTGTTGGTGTTGATCGCCGTGGTGCCGCTGACCGACAGCGTCGTCAAGCCGGTCACCGTGTCTGGTACGCCGTCGCCCAACACCGCGTTGCCCGTGATCGTCAAGGTCTTAGCATTGCCCACCAGCACCTCTTGTGTGGTCACCGTGCTGGCCGTCAAATCCGTGTTCACTCCCAAGGTCACCGCATCACCGAAAGTCTGCGCGCCCGTGGTGCGCACGCTGCCTGCGTTCAGTAACGTGTTGCCGCCTGTATCAGTGATCAAGCTGCTGAGTTTTTCTGCATCGGTGCTGCCACCGATCGCACCGGCCAGGGTGGTGGTGCCGCTGTCGTTGATCGTCAGACTGCGGCTCGTGCCGTCTGAATTCACCGTGTTACCCAAGGTGATCGCCACACCGCTCAAGGTGGTGTTGGCACCCAAGGTCAACGCATCACCGAAGGTCTGCGCGCCCGTGGTGCGCACGCTGCCTGCATTCAGCAGCGTGTTGCCGCCTGAATTGGTCGTCAAGCTGCTGAGTCTTTCGCCATCGAAACTGCCACCGATCGCACCGGCCAGCGTGGTGGTGCCGCTGTCGTTGATCGTCAAGCTGCGGTTGATGCCGTCTGATTTAACGGAGTCACTCAGGGTGATGACCACACCGCTGAGCGTGGTGTCTGAGCCCAAGGTCACCGCGCCCGTGTAGGTCTGCGCACCTGTGCTGGTGATGGTGTTGGTGTTGATCGCGGTGGTGCCGCTGACCGACAGGGTCGTCAAACCGGTGACCGTGTCTGCCACACCATCACCCAACACTGCGTTGCCCGTGATCGTTAGCGCCTTGCTATTGCCAGTCACCGTGCTCAAGGTCGTGAGGGTGCTGCCGGCCAAGGTGGTTACATCACCCAGGGTCACCGCATCGCCATAGGTTTGCGTGCCGCTGCTGCGCACGCTGCCGCCATTGAGTGCGGTTGATCCCCCAGTGTCTGTGGTCAGGCTGGCCAGTCGGTCGCCGTCGGAGCCAACCGCGCCGTTGCCGCCAATCGCGCCACCCAAAGTGGTGTTGCCGCTGTCGTTGATGGTCAGACTGCGGTTCGTGCCGTCTGATTTGACGGTGCTGCCCAAGGTGATCGCCACACCGCTGAGCATGGTGTTGGCACCCAAAGTCAATGCATCGCCGTAAGTCTGCGCGGCCGTGGTGCGCACACTGCCGCCGTTGATCGCGGTTGTGCCGACTGCGTCGGTGGTCAAGCTGACCAGTCGGTCGCCGTCGGTGCCGACCTCACCGGTACCGCCGATCGCACCGCCCAAAGTGGTGGCTCCACTGTCATTGATCGCTAGACTGCGGTTCGTACCGTCTGATTTGACGGTGTCACCCAGCGTGATGGCCACACCGCTGAGCGTGGTGTCTGAGCCCAGCGTCACGGCACCCGTGAAGGTCTGCGCACCCGTGCTGGTGATGGTGTTGGTGTTGATCGCCGTGGTGCCGCTGACCGACAAGGTCGTCAAACCGGTCACCGTGTCTGCTGCACCATCGCCCAACGCCGCGTTACCCGTGATCGTCAGCGTTTTGGCATTGCCCACCAGCACGTCTTTTGTGGTCGCCGTGCTGGCCATCAAAGCCGTGTTCACACCCAAGGTCACTGCGTCATTGAAGGTCTGCGCGCCGGTCGTGCGCACAGCGCCTCCGTTGATCAAAGTGTTGCCGCCTGCGTTGGTCGTCAGGCTGCTGAGTTTTTCGCCATCGGTGCTGCCACCGATCGCACCGACCAGCGTGGTGGTGCCGCTGTCGTTGATGACCAGGCTGCGGTTCGTGCCGTCTGATTTGACGGTGCTGCCCAAGGTGATCGCCACACCGTTCATTGTGGTGTTGGCACCCAAGGTCACCGGGCCGGTGAAGGTTTGGGCCGCGTTGGTGGTGACCACACCACCGTTGACATCGATGTCACTGGCTGTGATCGCCAAGCTCTTCAGTGGCGCACTTGCGCCCACCGTGCCGCCCAGCACCACATTGCTCGTTGCGCCACTCGCGTTGATCACCAGCGCGCGCGCCGTCAAAGTGGCGTCGCTGTCGACCGTGCCTGCCACGCTAACCACCGCATTGGCGCCCGTGGCCGTCATGCTGGCGTCGGTGTTGAGTACCACCGTGCCGCCATAGGTCTGGTTGCCGCTGGAGGCCACATTGCCGGCCAGCACCGTGTTACGCGCCACCGTCAGACTGGATAAGCCGGTGCTGTTGCCGCCGGTCGTCAAGTTGCCGCTGTCGTTGGTGGCGTTGGCCGCCACCGTCAGGCTGTAACCTCCGCCGGCCAAGGTGGACGAGGTGGTCACCGTGGTGCCGGTCAAGGTGGCGTTGGCGGCGAGCGTCAAAGCGGTGTTGTAGTTCTGGGTTTTGCTGCTGGTGACGTTGCCATCGGACAAAGTTACCTGGGTGCTGTTCACGGTGATCAAACCCGCATTGTCCAGTCCATTGTCGGCATAGGTCAGGGACGTGTCGACATTGAACGTGCCGGCCCGCGCCGTCAACTCAAGCGACGACATGGTCGGCAAACTGCTGGAAAAGGTCGCACGCTTGGCTGTGCCGATGGTGTTGTCCATGTCGGTGTTGAGCGCTGACATGCTGGCCGCGCCTGTACTCAGGCGTGTGATGCCTTGGGTCACTGTGCCGCGCAAGTTGACGTTGGCGTCCGGTGCCAGCAAGTCTGTGTAGACCATGCCGCCCACCTGGCTGGCACCTTGCATCGTCAGGGTGGTTGCGAGTTTGGTGCTGACAAACATGGGCGCTGCCAAGGTCACATTGAATGTAGCCGCCGTGATGTGTGGCTGGTAGCCTCCATCGTTCAGAGTGACGGTTGGCGCCCAGGTGAAACCGGTGCCGGCATTGGTCAGAGAAATGCCGTAAATCGAATTGGTGGTCGCGCCCTCGGGGTTGACACGCGACACCGTAGCGGTGGCACCCGACCCACCGCCCCCCGAAATGGTGACGTTGGGCGTTGCCGAGTAACCACCGCCACCGGTACTGACCGTGATGGCGCTGATTGCTTCAGGGATGGCCGAATCGCGCATCAAGGTATTCGAGCCCACCACGCTGTAGTAGTAGCCATTGACACCCGTTGACGCGGTACCGCCATTGAGCAGCGTGCCATTGATCAGCGTGCCATTGGTGTAGTGCGCCACCTGGCCGCGTTGCGCCACCGAGCCGTCGCTGTTGTAGGCAATGCCTTCGATAGCACGAGGCTGTGTTGGGTAGAACAGCTTCAAATAGGGGTACATGCCCGCACTGGTGCCCCATTCGGTGCTGCCAAAGCCAGTGGGCAAAGCGCCCTTAAATGCGGCAGTCGTCAGCGCAGTGCTGCCGCCACCTGACGCGTCTGCTGACAGGTTGGAGGTGGTGCTGTCCCAATACAGATTGGTGGGCACTACACGCAAAGGACCGGTGGTACCGCTCACAAAACCGTTGTTGACCCTGCCGAACACGGCACCGCTGTAATACGGTGACGGCGCTGTGGCAGCATTGCCCACCACCATGCCGGTGGCATAGCCGTTGCTTATAGTGGCTCTTTCAGCGTAACCCACCAGCCCGCCCACGTTCTGCGTGCCAGTAACTGCGCCCATGGCATAAAAGTTACTGATCGAGCCTGTGAAGTTGCCGCCTAAATAACCGGCAAAACCACCCACACCCGAGGAACTACCAAGGTTTGAGGTGCTGACCTGCGTGGCTGAACCCGTGGTGTAAGACTGGCTGATGGTGCCCGCATTGTTCATGTAGCCCACAAAGCCGCCCACACTGCCAAAGCCCGACACCGAGCCTGCCGCACGGGACGACGTGATGCTGCCGTTGTCCATGTTGCCCACAAAGCCACCCACCCCTGAGGAGCTGGCTGCACTGGTCTCCACAACCGTGGTGTTGGTGTACGAGCTGCTGATGGTGCCCCCGTTCATATAACCCGCAAAACCGCCCACTCGGTTCACACCTTGAACGCTGCCCTCAGCACCATTGAGTGACAAGGTGCTGTTGCTCATCTGCCCTACAAAGCCACCCACTGTGTCTTGTGTGGCCACCACACTGGCTTGAGACAACGAGTTGGTGATGGAGCCGCCATTGCTCCAGCCGGCGAAGCCGCCCACCAAAGCCCGGCCCTTCACACCCACACCGGTGACCGGGTTGACGGTGGTGATCACCGCGGTGGAATTGTTGATGGTCGCGTCGTTGCGGCCCACAAAGCCACCCACGTAGTTGCCCCAGGTCGAGCTGTAGACGCTACCCGTGGTGGATGCCGATGCAATGGTTCCACCCGCATTCAAGCCCACAAAGCCGCCCACGTACTCGCCCAAGGAGGTGACGGTGCTGGTGGTGTAACTGCCAGAAATATTGCTGTTGTTGTAACCCACAAAGCCACCGACAAAAGCGCTGCTCGATGCGGTGACTGCACCCGTGGCGTACGACGCGGTGATCGTACCTCCGCCCGTTTCCCCAATGAATCCGCCCACACGCTCACTCGTTCCAGTCACCGTACCGGTCGAAGAGGAGGCGCTCAGCGTATTCCCCGAATAGTGGCCAATCAACCCACCCACGCGGCTGGTGCCGACCACGTTGCCAGTGGCGTGACTGTTGTTGATGGTCCAGTGAGCGGCTGAACCAATAAGACCGCCCGTGCGGTCGCCACCTCGGACATTGCCAGAGGCTCGGCTGTTGAGGGATTGATAGGTGTAACCTGCCAAGCCGCCCACAGTGTCAGCGCTGCCTTCCACGTTGCCTGAGGCACGCGAGTTTTCAACGGAATTGGCAAAACCCACCAAACCACCCACCCATGAGCTGTTGCTGTAAACGTTGCCCGTGGCGTAAGAGTCGTAAACGTTTTGATCAATCGTGCCAATCAGGCCACCGGTCCGGTGTCCCCCTTTGACCATGCCGGTGGCGTAGGAACGCCAAATAGGTTGGTTGGTGTAACCAATCAAGCCGCCGGTGTAGGTGCCCGCATAGCCGCCGTTCAAGCCGGTGACTTCGCCTGTCGCAAAGTTATCGTAAATCCAGCCCCCCTGAACGCGACCGGCCAAACCGCCTACGCTGTCACTGTTGCCTCTGACATTGGCGCTCGATGACGAATAGGTGATCGTTCCCACATAGCCTGCCACCCCGCCGACGTAGCTGGAATTCGATTGAACCTCACCGGTGGTGGTCACGCGGATCACACGGCCTGCGCTGCCAATTGCACCACCGGTCTGGTGTGAACCCATCACCAAGGCGCCGGTGTAACGCGAATCACTCGTTCCTTGCTCCACCAAACCCGCAAGACCACCGGTGTAGTAGCCAGCGAATTCGGGTGCACCGTTGACGGTCCAGCCGGTGACCGTGCCGCTCATCTGTGCGTTTTGCAAGTCCCTGTGCTGCAAATAACCCACCACGCCGCCGATGCGCTCACCTTTGCCTTCCACATTGCTGGTCACAAAGGTGTCGTAATTTGGCGTGCTGTTCACCACGGCCGAACCCACCATGCCTTGCGAATGGCCGACCAGACCACCTACCCATTGGTAACCCTTGACCAGCCCAACCGTGTGGCTGCTGTTTTGGATGGTGGATTCGGATTGCTCCAGATAGCCCACCACGCCGCCCGTACGTTGGGGCGATGTGACGTCTGCCGTGGCCACACTGGTGACCGCGCCAGAAGAGGTGGTGTTGCTCACCGCCGCGTAGTCGAGTCGGCCCGCCACACCACCGACCGAACTTACACCGGTCACGGTGGCGGAGGATTGAACGCCCGAGAGGCTCAACAGCGTGCCGCTGCTGCCCCAGCCGTAACCCAAGACCCCACCCACCTGGCTTTGGCCCACAAAGCTGCCATTATTTTCGCCGCGCGAGTCTTGGTGAAAAGCTTCAAAATACTTGAGATCGGTGCCCGTCACGCTGCCCGAGGTGCTCACGGTGGACAAACCACGCTGCCAACTCGAGCCCACCGCCAAGCCCAAATTGCTGGTGCCCACCACCGAGCCGCTGACCGTCAATCCTGTGGTGTTGGCATTGGTGGCGCTGCGGGTGTAGCCCAAAAAGCCGAGGTTGGCATTGAGTTGGTTGAGTGCCAAATTGGTGACCGTGACACCGTTGGTGTTCAAGGTGCCCGACACATAGGGAATGTGAAATCCCGCAGACCCCGTCAAGTCGATGTCGCCCACCAACTTGAACTTCAGCCCCGTTTGGTCTGAAAAGCCCAGGTAATTTCGCAAATCGGTGATGCTGTCCAAGGTGTAAAAACCCGTGCCGTTGCCCACGTCATCTGCGCCGAAATAGTAGCTGGCATTCTTGGTGGCAGAAACCGCTAAACCATTCAATCCGCCGGCGTTGAACCAAACACCGTATTGGTCGGTATCCAAACCACCGATCGTCAGCAGGCCGGTGGCTTCAGTGAGGGCCACGCGCGAAGCCGGACTGGCGCTGGTGAAGCTCGAGACCGTCACGGCACCCATATTGAAGTGGGCATTGGTGACCGAGGCTCCTGGGGTCAAAAAGCCCAGCAGCCCACCAACGTTCATGTCGCCACTGACGTTGCCACTGGAATACGCGTTTTCAATGACACCGCTGCTGGCCAAGCGACCGACCAGACCACCCACATCGTAGCGGCCATTCACCGTGCCCAATGCATAGGAATGCAAACTGCCGCGCGCCGTCGGTTGGGCTGTGGTGCTGTCGGCAATGGTGCCGTCCAAGTGGCCCACCAAGCCACCCACCCAATCTTTGCTGCCGGTCACGGCATAGTTGGAATAAGAGCCCAAGACCTTGGCATTGACATCGTCGACCAAACCGATCAGCCCCCCCACATACCCCACACCGGATACCGTGGGCGTGCCGTCTGCTTTGAAAGAGCTCGAATCCTTCACGGTATAGCCGCCATTGAACCAACCGATCAATCCGCCCGCGTTATTGGCGGTCGCCGTGACATTGCCGCTGGCCCGGGTATTGGACACATCACGGTCGGCGCGGCCAATCAAACCACCCACGCTGATCGTACCGATGACATTCCCAGTGGCATAAGCATTGCTGACTGAACTGGTGTCGGCATAACCAATCAGACCGCCGACGCGGTCACTTCCACCGGTGCTGCTGCCGTTGACATGGCCGGTGGCAAAAGCGGCTGAGACCGATCCGGCCGAAGCCCTACCAATCAGTCCTCCCAAATCATTGCTGGGGGCTGTCAAATTGCCCGTCGCGGACACATTGCTGATGGCACCAAACGCATGGCCAATCAACCCCCCCGCATAACTGCCGCCGCCTTGTACATTGGCAATCGCAGAGGCGTTGTTCAGGCTGCTGACGCTCAAATATCCGAACAAGCCACCGGCGTAATTGCCACTGGTTTGCGTGATTGTGGTCGCTGTCGAATGAACGTTGCTGAGGTCAGACGCGTCTGTTTTACCCGCCACGCCCCCCACATAGCTGGCGCCCCCAGTCACGTTAGCGGTGGACGACCAATTGGCCGCACCGGGCCCTGCATTGGCGTAGCCAAAGACACCCCCTATGAACTGGTTGCCACCGGTCACGCTGGCGGCCGTGGACGACACGTCAATCATGGTGCCGGGCGATACATAGCCCACGCCGCGCGATGAGCTGAAGTCAAACCAGCCTGTGCCGTAGGCATAGCCTGCTACACCGCCAACGTGACTGTTGTAGCCGCCACCGCCGCCAATCACATCCAACTCGCTGGTCACCGTTTTGAGCGCCGCATTTGAGAAATACCCGCTGACACCGCCCACATAGCTCTCTGAGCCCAGCACCCTGGCGTCAGATACAACCACTCCGGAAGCCCGTGTCGAGGTCACATTGCCTACGGGACCGGATCGGAAACTACCGATAACGCCACCGACATAATTGATGGCGTTGATGCTGCCACCCAGCACGGCGTGGGTGTTGTAAAGTTGGCCGCCGTCCATGGACCCGATGACCGTGCCCACATAGTCTCTGCCGTTGATGGCATTGGTGGAGCCAGTCTGCCCGGTGTATTGAACGCTGTTGACAGTAAAGTCAAAAATACGACCGTTTTTCACTGCACCAAATACGCCAACGTTGCTGGTGGGCTTGTTCCACGAGAAGTTGTTAACAACAAAACCGTTGCCTTTGAATTCAGTCCCGCCAAAGTATGGAATGTACGGAACCAAGGGGTTGGCCGCGCTGGCGAAATCGAGGTTGCTGATCAGCTTGAATTTCAGGCCGGTGGGCGAGCCATCGGTTTTGTTGCCCAGAAAAGCCAGCAAATTGCCCAGATCGGCCTGACCGATTGAAAAATACCCATTGCCATCTGCAGCGCCAAAAGCAGCGGTCGCGGCTGTTGCATCCCAGCTGTTCAAGCCATTGCGCAGCCCTCCATTGAACCAGGTGCTGTATTGCCCACTGAACAATCCGCCCATCGTGACCGTGGCAGCGCCATTGATCTTGGAGTTGTTGATGTCGTAATGGCTGTTGCTGATGTAGGGCCCAATGCCGAAGTAACCCACCAGCCCGCCATAGTTGTAGTTCGCGGTGATATCACCGGCGAAATGAGAGTCGACCACTTTGCCGTACTCCCCAAAGCGGCCAATCAGCCCTCCCACAAAACCATTGCCTTTAACACCAACACCGCCCACCTTGGTGATGTTGGCGTGGGAATTGGTCACATTGGTGGTCTGGTTGGAGTACCCAATCAAGCCGCCCACAAAATCTCCACCCCCCTGAACCGTTCCGGCCAACACATAAACGTTGTTAAAGCTTGTCGGCTCACTGGAGGTTCCGATGATTCCCCCTATGCGCTCACCGCCACCTTGAATGGTGGTCGTGTTCACATACGAATCGCTGAAGTTGACCGCCCCATTGCTGTTGCCCACCAATCCACCGGCATAGTGGCTGCCCGCCGTGACGCTGGTGCCGTTGAAATAGCTGTTGTTAATGTTCAGGGTTCGCGATACTTGGTAGCCAATCAAGCCACCCGCATTGTTGCTGTGGCTGAGCACGGTGCCTGAGGCGCGTGAAAGATTGAGCGTCAAGTTGTATTCATTGCGACCAATCAGTCCGCCCACTTGATCTGCGCCCGTCACGTTGCCCGTGGTGTAAACATTCGCCCATGTTGTGCCGTCGTCATGACTGCGACCCACCAACCCGCCCACATAACTTGAACCGATCACGGCACCAGAGGAAAACGAAGCCGTGATCGGCGCCGAGGACGCGCCGATCAGTCCGCCCACTTCATTGTGGTTGCTGGTGACAGTGCCCGACGAACTGGAATTGGACAAGGTTGCGCTGCGAGAATCCACATTACCGATCAATCCACCCACATGGGAGTTGTTTCTGATGGTGATGTTGCTGCCGATGTTGTGTATGTTGTTGGCCACCAACTGAGATCGCCCGATCAAGCCCCCCACTTGGTGGTAGCCAGTCACCGTGGTGTTGTTCACCCAAGCGTTGTTGATGGTGCCGCCATCCACATAGCCGACCAAACCACCCGTCCAATAGTGACCATCAGCTTGGAGGCCCACACTGCTGTTGGCGACCAAAAGGTTCAACAAGGTGGTCGCTCCACTGGCACCACCGATCAAAGTACCCGCCATGTGCCGGCCCAGAATGCTCGCATTGTTCACCTTGAGGTCACGAAGGGTGGCATTGCTGGTCTGCGCAAAGATACCCGTGTACCAATCTGCCTTGGTCAAAGAGATGTCTGTGATGGAATGACCCAATCCGGCAAACGTTCCCGAATAGTTACCCGTCATCACGTTGCCATAACGCGTGGTGGACGCATCTGCATTGGTGATGAAAAAGCTGGCGCCATTGAGGTCGCCGGTCAAGGCCAAGTTGGCCGAGGTGCTGGCGTTTCTTAACGCTGTCAGGCTGGAGATCAGGGTGTAGGTTTTCTTATTGCTGCTGTTGCTGCCGTCTTGGGTGGTGAAGGTCTCATTGGCGATGGTGACGCCATTGGCATCCACCGCCGTCGGGTTCACAAAGGTCACACTGCCTGAAAAGCCGCTGGAACTGACACCCAAGCTGTAGTTGCCCGTGCCACCCGTTGCAGAGTTTTGACTGGTTTCAATGGCCACGCCACCCGTGCCTGTGATCCTGACAGGTGACAAGATGGACACATTGGTTTGCGCTGACAAGGTCAACACACCCGCGTTGTTGCGGGTCACGATGTTGGCGTTGGCATTGGTGGGAATCGTGACCGTGCCGCCGTAATACGATTGACTGCCCGTCACACTCAGCCCACTGGGCAAAGCGTCCAGCAGCAAGTCTGCCGTATTGCCTCTGCGGCCAATGGTCAAACCACCCAGCGAAGAGCCCCCCGTGTTGAACAACAAATCGCTGCTCAGTGTCACAGCGTTTGTGAAACCGGTGGCGCTGTTGGCGTTGCTGTTTTCAATCGCCAGGGTACCCGCACCACTGAACACAGCAGCGGCATCGATGGCTGTAGGGTTGGCCACGCGCAGCACCAACGTCCCGTCCTGGATGGTGGTCGCGCCCACCGTGCTGCTGGCAAATCGCGAAGCATTGGCCAGGGTCAAGGTACCTGCACCCTGTTTGTCTAAAGTGCTGGCGGTGCTGTTCAGGGCCGAGGCAAAACTGATGTCCTTGCCATTGGTGTCAATTTTGTAAGCCTGGTTGTTGGCCGTGCTGAACCGCGCAGAGTAGTCGGTGGTGTTGGCATCGCTGAATTGCAATGTGCCGCCTGCAAAGTTGATGAGGCCTGTGGAGCCAATCGCATTGGCGCTGCCCAAATTCAAGGTGCCACCCGTCAACACTGTGCCGCCAGTGTAGGTGTTGTTGCCGGTCAAGATCAGCAAACCAGCGCCGGTTTTGTTGATTTGAGTGGTGCCTGTGATGAGGGTGTCCAAGGTGGTGATGTCACCCACGGGGGTGTTGATCACATAGCTTGAGCTGGTCAACGTGCCGGTGCCTGTGACTTGACCGCCCGTAAGGTTGAGCGAGCCCACGGTTTGGTTGAAAGTGCCCAGGGCAAAGGTGCCCCCACTGATGTTCAAAACGCCAAGGTTCGACAGCCTTTCGCTGCTGCCCAATGTCAAGGTGCCCGCCGTCAAGGTGGTTCCGCCAGAGTAGGTATTGGCTGCGGTCAGGGTTAGCTTGCCTGCGCCAGATTTGGCCAAAGCCAAACTGGCCGTGGCGCCATCCGAGATCACCCCGCTGAAGGTCTTGATCAAAAGGCTGCTGGACATGTTGGCCGTCAGGGTGACCGTGCCACTGGAGGCGCCAGTGGTGATGCTGCCCGCGCCCTCAATGCTGCCAATGGTGTCACTGGCATCCACGCGATAAACCGCACCATTGGCCACGCTGACCTGTGTCGAATTTGAAAGGCCACCGCTCACCGCCAAGGTGCCTGTGCTGATGGTGGTGTTGCCTGTGTAGGTATTGGCGCCCGCCAAATTGACGGTGCTGCTCGACGATTGGGTCAAGCTGCCGGAGCCACTGATCACGCCAGCATAAACACTGTCGGTGGCTTGATTAAAAATCAGTGCTGCGTTGTTGGTGATGTTGCCCACCAGACTGCCATTCAAAGCGCCATTGCCCAATTGCAATGTCCCTAAGCTGACCGTCGTTGCACCACTGAAGGTGTTGTTGGCTGTCAGTGTGAGTGTGCCCAAACCTGAC
>JBIKQY010000200.1:0-5384 GCA_044349465.1 Limnohabitans sp.
TCTGGATTTTGCAAACCCGCTACATGGCGCACCACGGCTGGAACGTGCTGGCCATCGACCTGCCCGGGCACTGCAAAAGCGAAGGCAAGCCACCCCAAAGCGTGGAAGAAGCGGCTGACACCGTCATCGCCTTGCTCGATGCGCTGAAGATCGAAAAAGCCGCGCTGATCGGCCACAGCTTTGGCTCGCTCATCGCCCTGGAAGCGGCAGCTCGCGACGCGCAAGCCCACCCCGGGCGCGTGAGCCACCTGGTCATGGTGGGCACGGCCTACCCCATGCGCGTGTCGCCTGCCCTGCTCGATCAGTCGGTCAGCGCCCCGTTCAAGGCGATCGACATGGTCAACAGTTTTTCGCATTCCACACTGGCACCCCCACCATCGGCCCTCGGCCCCGGCACCTGGCTGTATGGCGGCAGCAAGGCGCTGATGCGCCGGGTGCTGGCCAGCAACACCCAGGTCAATGTGTTCCACACCGGATTCAAGGCCTGCGACGACTACCGAGGTGCAGAAGCGGCCATGCCGCAAGTGGCCTGCCCCACCCTGTTTGTGCTGGGCAACGCCGACCAGATGACGCCACCCAAGGCCGCGCAAAGCCTGATTGACCTGTGCGCCAAACCCAAAGTGGTGAAGCTGCCCGCAGGCCATTCGCTCATGACCGAAGCCCCCGAGGGCGTGTTGCAGGCGCTCAAGGATTTTTTGAAACCATGAGCTGGACGACCATTCGCGCACAAGGGTGCGTTGCTACAACATGAACACACTGACTGCCCACATCACCCCGCCCTTGTCGGCCGAGAGGGCCAAGCAAATCGCCCAATCGCTGGACCTGCGGGCTTTGCCGCGCGACTTTCTGGACAACCCCTACCCGGTCTACGCCGCGCTGCGCGAGACCGAGCCCTTTAAGCGCATGCCCGATGGCTCGTATTTCCTCACGCGCCACGCCGATCTGGTGGCGGTGTACCGCGACGCCAAGGTCTTCAGCTCTGACAAGCAGGTCGAATTCAGCCCCAAATACAACCACGCCCCGTTCAACCAGCCGCCCTACGCCACAGCCAGTGGTATGTCCCCGCTGTTCGAGCACCACACCAACAGCTTAGTGTTCAACGACCCGCCGCTGCACACCCGGGTGCGCCGCCTGATCATGGGCGCGCTGACCCGCCGCGCCATCGAAGCCATGGAGCCCGGCCTGGTGCTGTTGGTGGACAGCCTGCTCGACAAGATTGAGGCCCAAGGCGGCGGCGACCTGATCGAAGACTTTGCCTCGGCCATACCGGTGGAGATCATCGGCAATTTGTTGGATGTGCCGCAAGCCGACCGCGAACCACTGCGGGCTTGGTCGCTGGCCATATTGGGCGCACTGGAGCCATCCCTCACGCAGGAGCAAGAAACACTCGGCAACCGCAGCGTGACCGAATTTCTGGCCTATCTTCGCGAGTTGGTGGCGCATCGCCGCCAGCACCCCGGTGACCCGGAGCACGATGTGCTGACACGGCTGATCCAGGGCGAAAAGAATAACGAACAGGGTGTCGATGCCCTGAGCGAAGTTGAGCTGCTGCAAAACTGCATTTTTCTGCTCAACGCCGGGCACGAGACCACCACCAACCTGATCGGCAACGCCCTCATCAGCTTGCAGGAATGGCCCAAGCAGCGCGAACAACTCAAGGCCGACCTGCAAGCGGTCACCACCGACGAAGAACGTGATCGGATCATGGGGCTCGCGGTAGACGAGTTTTTGCGTTTTGAATCGTCCAACCAACTGGGCAATCGACGCGCCTTGCAGGCCACACAAGTCAACGGTGTCGAACTGCCCGCAGGCGCGCTGCTGACGCTGTGCATCGGCGCTGCCAACCGCGACCCGGCGGTGTATGAGAACCCCGAACAACTGGACCTGCGCCGCACCGGCAACAAGCACCTGGCGTTTGGCTTTGGCGTGCACCAGTGCGCGGGCCTGAGCCTGGCGCGCCTAGAAGGCCGAATCGCCATCGGCCGCTTTTTGCAGCGCTTTCCCGATGCCCAGCTCACCCAAGCGCCCCAGCGCGGCGGCCGGGCCCGGTTTCGCGGCTTTTTGCACGCCCCGTTTTCCATCAGATAAGCACCCAGGAAACACGCCATGAACCCCGATCAAACAGCAGCACCCCGGCACGCCAGCTTTGCCGAGTTCTACCCCTTTTATTTAAGCGAGCACAGCGACCGTACTTGCCGCCGAATGCATTTTGTGGGCAGCACTTTGAGCCTGATGTGTTTGGCCTTACTGGCCGTGACGGGCAAACCCCAGTACTTTTTATATGCCTTGCTGTGCGGCTATGGTTGCGCCTGGATCGGACATTTTGTGTTCGAGAAAAACAAACCCGCCAGCTTCAAGCGCCCGCTCTACAGCTTCATGGGCGACTGGGTGATGTACCGCGACATGTGGCGCGGGCGTGTGAGTTTTTGAGCGCCCCGGTTTCAAACAGACCTGTTAAGGAACCCGCACTGCAGGCAGCAAGGACGCCAGCCGGACCTGGTCCAAACCAGTTTGCACCCACAGTGGGTCGGCTGCTGAGGCACGCAGCACCAGCAATCGATCGGCCAGCGGCGCCACAAGGGCTTGCGTTGGATCGATCAGCAAAACCTGTCGGGCTTGGGCCTGGTCGTTTTGCTCGGTGAGGCGCCCCACCCAGTCGAGCGCATGCAAGACGGTCAACACTTGCTGCAACTCGCCCAGCTCCACCCGCAAGCGGGCGGCCAATACCCCGGCACTCCAGCCCCGCTGCTCAGTCAACTTGGCGGCGTTCAACTCGGCCAGCACCTCCAGGGCCAACCTGAAGGACCACCCAGCGCCTTCGGGTTTGCGCCATTGCTCGCGGCCCAGCTCCGGCAAACTCGACGCCAGCACCGCCCCGAGCAAAACCAGCAGCCAGGTCACATAAATCCAGACCAGCAATATCGGCAGCGCCGCAAAGGCCCCGTAGACCAGTGAATAGGTGGGCACTTCCAACAAATAGAGGGCCATGCCTTTTTTGGCCAACTCCAGCGAAGCGGCCACCAGAAAACCGGCGGTGATGGCATGCCGCCAACGCACCCGGGTGTAGGGCACATAAAAGTACAGACCGCTGACGCAAGCGATGAGCAAGAAAAACTCAAAGCTGTCCAGCAACCAGCGCACCGAGCCGGGCAGCACATCGACCACATCGCGCGACGCCGTGACCACATACGAGGTGATGGCCAAGCTGCCGCCCAAAAGGAGCGGCCCGAGTGTGATGGCTGCCCAGTAGAGCAACACCCTTTGGGGCAAGGGACGCGTGCGTTGCACGCGCCAAATCTGTCCTAGCGTGCGCTCGATGGTCACCATCAGGAAGACCGCCGACAACAGCACCGCCACCAGACCCGCCGTGCCCAATCGGCTGGCCTTGCGCGAAAACTGGGTCAAATAGCTCAGCACTTGGCGGGCGATGCTCTCGGGCACCAGACTCTCGACCAACCAGCGTTGCAGCATGTCCTGGAACTTGCCAAACATGGGGAAGGCCGAAAACACCGCCAAACCCAACGCGAACAAGGGCACCAAGGCCAACACAGTGGTGAAAGTCAGAGAGCTGGCACTGACGCCCAGCCGCGCGTCACGAAAGCGTTCGGCCAAGACGCCGCCCATCTGCCGCCAGGGAAACACCGACAGCTCTTGCCACCACAAACGGGTGTGTTCGCGCAGGCCGGACTTGTACAAGGTTGATTGCATGCCCGGTATGATGCCACCGCAATGAATCCGAACCCCGACACATCCTCCCTCCCCCCCCAAGAAACAGCCCCGGCGGGCCTGGACATCACACGCTGGCTGGCCGTGGGCAGCTTGCTGGGCCTGATCGTGCTCGGCCTGGCCTGGGAAATCTGGCTGGCTCCGCTGCGCGAAGGTGGCTCTTGGTGGGCTATTAAAGTGCTGCCTTTGTGCATCCCGGTGGCCGGTTTGCTTAAAAACCGCATGTACACCTACCGCTGGGTCAGCCTGTTGGTGTGGCTGTATTTCACAGAAGGCGTGGTGCGCGCCTGGAGCGATACCTGGCCGTCTTCGGGCCTGGCCGCGCTGCAAACCTTGCTGTGCACCACCTTGTTTGTGGCCTGCGCGTTGCATGTGCGCATCCGCTTCAAGGCCGCCAAAGCCACGGGCAACTTTGTGCCCGTGCCCCGCGACTGAGCGGTTATCGCAACAGCCTGTCTACTCACTTCTGACTGCCATGACCGATCTGACCCCATCCCAAACCGCCCTGATCGCGAAGCTGCGCGCCATCTGTGGCCATGCCATTGTGCTCACCCACGCCGACCCCGGCGCTGACCTGAGCCCTTGGGAGCAAGACTGGCGCAAACGCGTCAAGGGTCGGGCGCTTGCCGTGGTGCGGCCGGGTGACACGTCGCAAGTGGCCGCTGTGGTCAAGGCCTGCGCCGCAACCGGCACATCCATCGTGCCGCAAGGCGGCAACACCGGGCTGGTGGTCGGCGGTGTTCCAGACGGGACTGGCACCCAGATCGTGCTGAGCATGACCCGCATGAACGCCGTGCGCGCCATCGACCCGGCCAACCTGACCATCACCGTGGAAGCCGGTTGCGTGCTGCAAAACCTGCAGACCGCCGCTGAGAATGCAGGATTCTTGTTTCCCTTGAGCCTAGGCGCGGAGGGCAGCTGCACCATCGGTGGCAACCTGGGAACCAACGCGGGCGGCACGCAAGTCGTGCGTTACGGCAACACCCGCGAGCTGTGCCTGGGCCTGGAAGTCGTGACCGCACAAGGCGAAATCTGGCACGGCCTGACCGGCCTGCGCAAAGACAACACCGGCTACGACTTGCGCAACCTGATGATCGGCAGCGAAGGCACACTGGGCATCATCACCGCCGCCACCATGAAGCTGTACCCCCAGCCTGCAGCCCAGCTGACCGCTTGGGCTGCCGTGCCCAGCATGGAAGCGGCCGTGCAGCTGCTGGGTCTGGCGCATCAGCGCCTCGGGCCGGGCCTGACAGGCTTTGAGGTCATGGGCCAGTTTGCGCTGAGCCTGGTCGACAAACATTTCCCCCAACTGCGCGTGCCACTTTGGAAGGACACGCCTTGGTGCGTTCTGCTGGAAAACTCTGACAGCGAAAGCGAAAGCCACGCCCGAGGACAGTTCGAAGCCCTGCTCGAAGCCGCACTGGAGGCAGGCTGCGTGACCGATGCCGTGGTCGCCGAAAACCTGACGCAAGCCAAAGGACTGTGGCACATCCGCGAAAGCATCACCCTGGCCCAGGTGCAAGAGGGCCAAAACATCAAGCACGACATCAGCATCCCGGTGTCACGCATCCCGACCTTTGTGGCCGAAACAGACGCGCTGCTTGAGTGCGAGGTGCCCGGCGTGCGCTTGGTCGACTTTGGGCACTTGGGTGACGGCA
>JBIKQY010000201.1:0-5377 GCA_044349465.1 Limnohabitans sp.
GTGACACTGACGCCGGCCAACGCCAGCACCGTGTCCGTGGACCGCAGCCGCCCCTTTGGACTGAAACCCGCTCACGCCCAAAGCCTGCTGTTTGTCGCTGGGGTGGCGTGTTGCGTGGCCATGTCCATGCCGCAGGTGCACATCGTGGCCTATTGCTCTGACCTGGGTTTTGGCGCGGCGCGCGGGGCCGAGATGCTCTCGCTCATGCTGGCCAGCGGCATCGTCAGTCGACTCGTGTTTGGCGTGATCAGCGACCGCATTGGCGGCATCCGCACCTTGTTGCTCGGTTCGTTTTTGCAAGGCGTGGCGCTGCTGATGTTCTTGCCTTTTGATGGCATGGTGCCGCTGTACATCGTCTCGGCCATGTTCGGGCTGTTCCAGGGTGGCATCGTGCCCGCCTACGCGATCATCGTGCGCGAGCACTTCGACCCCAAAGAAGCGGGGGCTCGTGTGGGTTCGGTGATCATGGCCACCTTGTTGGGCATGGCGCTGGGCGGCTGGATGTCGGGCTGGGTGTTTGACATGACCGGCAGTTACCACGCGGCCTTTTTGAATGGCATCGCCTGGAATTTTCTCAACCTGTGCATCACCGGGTGGCTGTTTTGGCGGGTGCGGCAGGCTGAACGACGCAGCACCCCGCGCTGAGCCGATCAGAGCGCATGGCTGAAAGCATCCAAAAAGGGGCTGTCTGAGTCCGTTCACATTTGCTTGCATTTGAGGCGCAAAAAAATGCTTCAATGCAACCCATGAACACCTTGAACCCGCTCTCTTTGTCGCCTGCCAACGGCCCCAAACACAGCTCAAAACACAGCCCCGAACGCAAACCCCAACGCTCCTTTCAACGCCTGGCCGCTCTGGCGCTGGCGGCAGTCCTTGCGGGCTGCAACGGCTTGCACACAGGCGCGGGCATCAACGTGAACGTGCCCATCTTGCCGGGGGTGTCGTTTGGCGTGAATGTGGGCACCGGTGGCGTCACCGCAGGCGTGAACGCGCAATCGGGCCCTGTCGGGGCGGGCGTGGGCGTGAACAGCTCGGGGCAAGTTACCGGTCGCGCTGGAGTGGGGGCCAACACCCCAGGCCCCGTCAGTGTGGGCGGCGGGGTTGGGGTGGGTGGGGTCATTTACGACCCGAAGAAATAAACCTCAACCCACCCGAACGCCGTTGTTGCGGTCAAACAAATGCGACTGCTCGGCCAACCACTGCAGGTGCACCATATCGCCCACTGATGCTTGCAAAACACCCGGAACGCGGGCGGTGAGTTTGCCTGCCGCCGTGTCCACGGTGGCGTAGGTTTCGGGGCCGGTGGGCTCGATCATGCTGAGCTTGCCGGGCAGGCCTTGGGCGGCAAAACTGATGCTTTCAGGGCGCAGGCCATAGACGAGTTCAGCACAGCCGTGCGCTTGCACTGCGGCACGCTGCGCGTCGGTGATGGCCAGCTGCACGCTTTGGGCGGTCAACGCTTCACCGGTACGCTGGGCATCCACCATGTTCATGGCCGGTGAGCCAATGAACTCGGCCACAAAACGATTGGCCGGGCGGTTGTAAATTTGGGCAGGCGTGCCGAACTGTTGAACCAGGCCGTCTTTCATCACCGCGATGCGGTCGCCCAAGGTCATGGCTTCGACCTGGTCGTGCGTCACATAAACGGTGGTGGTTTTTGTGCGCTGGTGCAGCAACTTGATTTCGGCGCGCATTTCCACGCGCAACTTGGCGTCCAGGTTGGACAGCGGCTCGTCAAACAAAAACAGCTTGGGGTCACGCGCTAAGGCGCGGCCCATGGCCACGCGCTGCCGCTGGCCGCCCGAAAGCTGACCGGGCTTGCGGTCGAGCAAGTGGCCAATTTGCAGCATGGCCGACACGCGGTCCACCGCCGCTTTGCGCTCGGCCTTGGGCACCTTGCGGATCTCCAGACCAAAGGCGATGTTTTGCGCCACGGTCATGTTGGGGTAGAGCGCGTAGCTCTGGAACACCATGGCGATGTCGCGGTCCTTGCTGGGCAGGTTGGTCACCTCGCGCTCGCCGATGTGGATGCTGCCGATGCTGGGGTGGTCCAGGCCCGCGATCATCGACAACAAGGTCGATTTCCCGCAGCCAGACGGCCCCACCAAAATCAAAAATTCACCGGCGTCGATCTCCAGATCGATGCCCTTCAAGATGTGGACCGTGTCGTTGTAGGTCTTGTGGATGTTGCGAATGGCAAGTGCGCCCATGATTTACCCTTTCACAGCGCCAGCCGTCAGGCCGCGCACAAAATATTTACCTGCCACCACGTAAACAAACAAGGTGGGCAATGCCGCGATCAGTGCGGCGGCCATGTCCACGTTGTATTCCTTGACGGCGCTCGAAGTGTTGGCCAGGTTGTTCAGGCCCACGGTGATCGGCTTGCTGTCGGCACCCGAGAACACCACGCCGTACAAAAAGTCGTTCCAGATGTTGGTGAACTGCCAGATCACTGTGACCACCAAAATCGGCAGCGACAGTGGCAACACGATGCGGCGAAAGATCATCCAGAAACCTGCGCCGTCGAGCTGAGCCGCTTTGATCAACTCGTCTGGCAAGCCGATGTAGTAATTGCGAAAGAACAGCGTAGTGGACGGAATGCCCGCCACAACGTGCACCAGCATGAGGCCCCACACCGAACTGGCCACGCCCAGCCAACCCAGCACCTGGCTCATGGGCAGCAGCACCACCTGCATGGGCATGAACACACCAAACAGCATGAAAGCAAAGAGGGTCTCGCTGCCACGGAATTTCCATTTGCTCAGCACATAGCCGTTGAGCGAACCGATCAGGGTGGACAACAACACTGCGGGCACGACCATCATGACCGAGTTCCAGAAAAAGGGCTTGAGGCCTTCGCACTGCACCCCGGTGCAAGCGCTGCCCCAGGCTTTGAACCAGGCGTCCAGCGTGGGCGCGGTGGGCAGGCTGAGCAAATTGCCTGAGCGCAGTTGCTCGGCGTCTTTGAGCGAGGTGGTCAGCATCACATACAGCGGCACCAAAAACCAGGCCGCAAACAGCAGCAGCATGGACCACAGGATCAGGCGATGAAAATTCAGGCGGTTCATCGTTTGCTCCGCAATTCAGAATAAAGGTAAGGCACCACAATCGCCGCCACGGTGGCCAGCATCACGGTGGCACTGGCCGCGCCCACGCCAATCTGCCCGCGTGTGAAGGCTGTGGCGTACATGAAGGTGGCGGGCAAATCGGTCGCGTAGCCAGGGCCACCGGCAGTCAGCGCCATCACCAAGTCAAAGCTCTTGACGGCCAGGTGCGAGACCACCAAAAAGGTGCTGAAAAAAACCGGGCCCAAGCTGGGCAAAATGATGCGCCAGTAAATGGTGGGCAAGCTCGCGCCATCGACTTGAGCGGCCTTGATGATCGAGTCGTCAATGCCACGCAGCGCCGCCAAAAACAGCGCCATGACAAAGCCTGCGCTTTGCCACACGCCCGCAATCACCACGCAATAAATCGCCATGTCTTGCTGAACCAGCCAGTCGAAACTGAAAGTCTTGAACCCCCAGCTGTGCATCAGGTGTTCCAGCCCCAAGCCCGGGTTGAGCATCCACTTCCAGGCGGTGCCGGTCACGATGAACGAGATCGCCATGGGATAGAGATAAATGGTGCGCAAGACGCCTTCGCCGCGCACTTTTTGGTCGAGCAAGATGGCCAACAAGACACCCAGCGCCATGGCACCGCCAATGAACAAGGTGCCAAACACGGCCATGTTGGTCATGGCCACCTGAAAGCGGTCGCTGTCCAGCAGGGCGGCGTAGTGCTGCAGGCCCACAAATTCGTAGTTGGGCAACAAGCGTGAGGCAGAAACGGACAGGTAGCCGTTCCAGGCCATCAGGCCGTAGATGAACAGCAAACTGATGCCGAACGACGGCAAAACAACCATTTTGGGTAACCAGGGCTCAGTTTTTTGAAGGGGCTTCATGCGGCGACTCTTCGTCAATCCAATTCAACAACGCGGAAGCAGGCGAACGCCGCTTCCGCGTGACACAGTGCTCAACCGTTCAGAGCACCCGATCCGGGGTTTGAATTACCACCAGATTTCGTATTGAACGCCGGCCAGCGTTTGCGAGGTCTTGCCGTTCATCCCGAACGTGGCACTGTTGGCCTTTGCCGCCGCTTTGTTCCAACTGGCACGGGTCACATAAAAACGCAACTCGGGGCGAGACCAGAAATCACCCCCCACGGCCAAGGTGGGGGCAATCGTGATCTTGTTCAAAGTTTGTTTGGGGCTGTTGTCGCTGAAGGTGCTGCTGGTCACACCGGCCTCTGCCAACAACTTGAAGTTTTGATTCAGCGCATATGAAATGCGGCCGCCCAAGCTGCTGTCGGTGCGTTTGACAGACGAGCCTTCATCCTGATTGGTTTGCATGCCGACCACCGCCTGACCACCCAAGGGACCGGACTGCCAGTTGATGGTGTCTGCAATGCGTGTGACTTTTTTGCCGACACCACCGAGGTCCTGAAATTTTCCGCCAACTTCAGCGTGACCCTTTGATGTTTGCAGGAACAGCGTATTGGTCATTCCCGCCATGCCCAAGTTCGATTGGGTGTGCGACACCGCCAACGCACTGCCGGAGTTGCCGCCCGCCAAGCCCGCTGCCGAGACTTGTGTGAGCAAGACACGCAGTTTTCCGCCTTCGTTCACTTGGATGTCGGACACATCGACGTTCAGTTTTTTGGCCGATGTGCCCTTGACCATTTGTTTGTCAAAGGTATCGCCCGTGAAAACACCCACACCCAACTTGACGGCCCCCAAATTAACGCCGGTCACGCCAGCACCTTGGGTGTCTCCATAGTCCATCAAAAACTTGTCCACGATGTGAACATCCTGGATACGCAAGCGACGCTGGCCTGCCCAAAATTTGGCTTCCGGCGCAAAGGACAAACCCGACATTTCCACAAAGGCTTGGTTGGTGCTCAACTCGCCGTCCTTCCATTTGGAGGGCATGTAGTGCACTTTGTATTTGATGCCGTTGACAACAAAGTTTTTGATCAGGTCAATTTCGATGCCGTAGTCGCCCTCGTTGCCCAAACGGTATTTTTGCAAGTCACCGCCCAGGCTCAGGCCACCTTTGACGTTGTTGTCTTTGTCGTAGCTCAAGACAGCGCCGCCGCGCGAATAGCCCGAGAACTCAAAGCCGTCGGCAGCTTGGACTTGTGCAATGCACGCCATGGCAATGGCGCTCAAGATGATTTTTTTCATGGGGTTTCTCTCTGTGTGACGTTTTTTTAGGGGGGGAATTACTTGACCTTGGCGGCCGAAGCGATCTTGGTTTGAGCGTCTTTGCTGCTCATCTTGTCGTCGTTCCAGAACTGGCTGACGGCGTCCTGAATCGCGCCGGATGTGGCCGAGCCAATG
>JBIKQY010000202.1:0-5334 GCA_044349465.1 Limnohabitans sp.
ACAGATGGCGGCCTTCTTCGACGTTGATCTGAAACAGGTTGCGCAGGTCATACATGCTGGGCGCGGTCAGGCCCAGGTGGCGCTGCTGCTCGACAGACGCTGGCTCGGTATCGCCTTGTGTGACGATGATGCGGCGCAGGTTGGCGCGGTGCTCGCCAGGCACGTCTTGCCAGGCTTTTTCGCCGATGTTGTCGCCGAAATGGATCTTGCGGTCTTGCTCGCCGGGGTTCATGAACACGCCCCAACGGTAGTCACGCATCTTGACGTGGCCAAACTGGGCCCAGCCTTGGGGGTCCACGCTCACGGCGGTACGCAGGTACACGTCCATGTCGGTCGAGCCTTCAGGGCCCATGTCGTCCCACCAGTTGATGAAGTTGGGCTGCCACTGCTCAAGCGCACGCTGCAAGGTGCGGTCTTCGCTCAGGTTGACGTTGTTGGGGATTTTTTCGCTGTAGTTGATACCGGACATGAGAGTCTCCAGAAATGAAAAGCAACGGTGGGGTCAAATTTCGGTTGCAGCGCGGACCACCGGGCACCGCACTGCACAACGCAAAAACATCAAACGCGGTTCATGTCGAACTGGACTTTTTCGCCTTTGCCGTAGACCTTCAGGGCACCCTTTTCGCCAACGGCGTTGGGGCGCTGGAAGATCCAGTTTTGCCAGGCGGTCAATCGGCCAAAAATGCGGGTGGCCATGTTTTCTTTCTGAGCAAAACGCAGGTTGGCTTCCAGACCGGTCAGCGCGTCGGGCGACATGGACGAGCGCTCTTCCAGAGCCAGGCGAATTTCATCAGCCCAGTCGATGTCGTCAGGTGCAGCTGTGACCAAGCCCAGGGCCAATGCGGCATCGGCGTCGAGCGCTTGGCCGATGGCGCCGCGCGCGGCTTCCATGGCGGGCACTTCTTCGTAAAATCGGCGCTGCAGGCGGGTCTGGTCGTTAACCATGGGGAAGAAACCGAAGTTCATCTCGCTCAATTGAATCTTGGGGGCCTTGGCGGCATCGTCAGGCAAAGCCAGCATGTAAGCGCGGTCGGCGCAGAAAGCCAGCTCGGCGAGTGTGCCGACAAAACATGTCCCCTCTTCGATCAGGGCGAACAGACTGCGCGAAGACACGTCCATGCGGGCCAGCGTGCGGCGCAGGTGGCCAATGGTTTCACGCACCAGCCAGTGGTCTTTGTGCGCCAACAAAGTCGCGTCTGACGCCAACACGGCAGCTGCGTCCCCCGAAGTCTTGAGCACCCAAGTGCCGATGTCGAGTTCGTTGGTGCGCATGTGCAGGATGGCGTCGTCGAGTTCGCGCACCATCTGCAGCGGCCACCAGTTCACGCCTGCCGCTTCGATGCCATCGATATTCGTGGGCTGAGCAGAGGCTGGAGCTTTGACGGTGAAAGTGGCGATGCGCTTGGCGCGGTCGATCTCCACGGTGACGTTGGTGTAAGTCAGGGCATCGGCTGCGATGGTGCGGTTCAACGGGGTCAATTCCACACCTTTGACACCTGCGGTGCGGATGCTGCCAGCGGCCAACTTTGTGGCACGGGCTTGCACGGCCTCCTTGAACACGGCAGGCTTGGCGATCGCGTCGACCAGACGCCAGTCCACGGCTTTTTGACCGCGCACACCTTCGACGCTGGTGCAGAAAATGTCGGCCAGGTCATGGCGCACATGGCGCTTGTCGGTCACGCGGGTCAGGCCGCCAGTGCCGGGCAACACGCCGAGCAAGGGCACTTCGGGCAGCGACACGGCGCTGGAGCGGTCATCGACCAGCACGATTTCATCGCAAGCCAGGGCCAGCTCGTAGCCGCCGCCAGCACAAGCGCCGTTCAGGGCCGCGACGAATTTCAGGCCGTCGTGCTTGCTGGAGTCTTCGATGCCGTTGCGGGTTTCGTTGGTGAACTTGCAGAAGTTCACTTTCCAACCGTGGGTCGACACACCCAACATGAAGATGTTGGCGCCGGAGCAGAACACGCGGTCCTTCAAGCTGGTCACCACCACAGAGCGCACTTCGGGGTGCTCAAAGCGGATGCGCTGCAATGCGTCGTGCAGTTCAATGTCCACACCCAGGTCGTAGCTGTTGAGCTTGAGTTTGTAGCCAGGGCGGATGCCAGCGTCTTCGTTGATGTTGATCGACAAGGTCGCGATCTCGCCATCAAAGGCCAGGTTGATGTGTTTGTATTGCGAGGGGTTGGTTTGGTAGTCAACCTGGAAAGCTTGTGTCATGGGGTGTCTCCGTGGAAGAAGGTGAATCTTGATTTCAGTCAAAAGATGCATTTCAGTGCATGTTGAATTGAATTTTATTGCAGGTCTCTAGGCCTTGTAACATGCACTTTACTGCATTTACTAAGTAATTACCCTAGGAAATGCATTTTTCTTCCACCCTTCAAACCGGCAAGGTCAAATGCTGGCGAACCGAAGTACGCAAGGCCGCAAAGGCCTGGTCTTCACTGCGCCCACTGGTGTTGATGGCCATGTCCGCCTTGGAATAGAAAGCCGCTCGCCCTTCCAAAATGCGCTTGAGGTCTTCCATGGCTTCGCGGCTGCCCGCCATGGGGCGCATGTCGCCCTGCGCCGCCACGCGCCCCATGTGGTCAGCGGCATCGGCCTGCAGCCACACGGTGGTGCAGTGCGACAGCAGCAAATTGAAGTTGGCCGAGTCCGACACCAGGCCGCCGGGGGTGGCGATGACCACTTCGGGGTAAATCTGGATCGCTTCTTCGAGCGCACGGCGCTCGTAACGGCGGTACGCGTTGGCACCATACAGGTTGTGGATCTCGCTGATCTGGCAACCGGCAAACTGCTCAATCTCACGGCTCAGTTCAATGAACGGAAAACCCATGTCAGCGGCCAGGCGTTGGCCCAAAGATGTCTTACCCGCACCGCGCAAACCAATCAAGGCAATGCGGTTCTTGCGCTCTTGTGCGTTGCCGCCTTCGCCAAACATTTCGCTCAACTGCACACGGGCGCGGCGTAAATCTGCTTCACTGCGCTTGCCCAACAACTCACGGATCAGCAGCCACTCGGGCGAGGTGGTGGTCACGTCGCCCAGCAACTCGGCCAGCGAGCATTGCAAAGCATTGGCGACTTGCAGCAGCACCAACACCGACACGTTGCCCGTGCCGTACTCCAGATTGGCCAGATGCCGCTCAGACACATCGGCCGCCACCGCCACAGCGCGGCGCGTCATGCCCTTGCGCGAGCGCAGTGTGCGCACCCGCTCGCCCAGCGATTCCAGAAATGGGCTGCGCTTGCTGTCTGCTTCTTGCGCGTTTGTCTCCACCAAGATGGACTCTTCTTGTGATGCCATGCTCAACTTTCGTCCCCTGACTAGGGAAAACCCTTTGATTTCAACAAACCCAAAACATGCACTTTATTGCATACTCTGCAACACGCAAAATAATGCATCAACCCGTGTTTATACCGCCAACTGAACCCCCAGAACAGTTTTTTGTTGCATGTCACGGCATCTCAACACCTCCACAGCGCCTGAGAGCGCACCCAGAAAGACCTGTCACATGACCACCGCTTTGCTCCCCAACTTTTTCGCAGGCCGCTGGCAAACCGGCACCGGCGCAGGCACACCGATGTTGGATCCGGTGCTGGGAACCGAGCTGGCCCGCGTGTCCAGCGCAGGCATCGATCTGGCCGAAGGCTTTGCCTTTGCCCGCGAACAAGGCGGCACGGCCCTGCGTGCCCTGAGCTACGGCCAGCGCGCTGGTCTGCTGACCAAAATCACCGAAGTGCTGCAAGCCAACCGCGACGCTTACTATGAGATCGCCACCGCCAACAGCGGCACTGTGGTCAAAGACTCGGGCGTGGACATTGATGGTGCGATCTTCACCCTGGGCTACTACGCCAAGCAGGGCGCGGCGCTGGGCGATGCCACGCTGCTGCTCGACGGCCAGCGCATCCGCATGGCCAAGGACCCGGCCTTCCAGACCCAGCACATCCAAGTGCCGACTCGCGGCGTGGCGCTGTTCATCAACGCTTTTAACTTCCCCAGCTGGGGCTTGTGGGAAAAAGCCGCCCCGGCCCTGCTCGCAGGCGTGCCCGTCATCATCAAACCCGCCACCGCCACCGCCTGGTTGACTCAGCGCATGGTCAAAGACGTGGTCGACGCGGGCGTGCTGCCCGTGGGCGCTTTGTCGGTGATTTGCGGCTCGTCGGCCGGCCTCATGGACCAGCTTCAGGCCTTTGACGTCGTCAGCTTCACCGGCTCGGCCGAGACCGGCCAAATCATCCGCAGCCACCGCGCCGTGACCGAGCTGTCGGTGCGCTGCAACATCGAAGCCGACAGCCTGAACTCTGCCCTGCTCTATCCCGCCGCCACGGCCGACAGCGAAGCCTTCAAGCTGCTGGTGGCCGAAGTGGCCCGCGAGATGACCGTCAAATCAGGCCAAAAATGCACCGCGATCCGCCGCGTCTTTGTGCCCCGCGCGCTTTACAAAGCCGCCGCACTGGCCATCGGGGCCAAGTTGTCCAAAACCACCGTGGGCAACCCGCGCAACGAGACCGTGCGCATGGGCGCGCTGGTGAGCCAAGAGCAAAAAGCCAGCGTGCTGGCCGGGTTGGCCCAACTCAAGACCGAAGCCAGCGTGCTGTTTGATGGCAACAACGCGGCCCTGGTCGACGCCAACGCGGCCAGCGCCTGCGTGGCCCCGGTGCTGCTGGGTACTGAAACCCCGATGACGGCCAAAGTGCTGCACGCGGTCGAGGTGTTTGGCCCCGTGTCCACCTTGATGCCTTACGACAGCATCGAAGAGGCTTACGCCATGATCCGCCGGGGCGAAGGATCGCTCGTATGCTCGGTCTACAGCGAAGACCCTGCCTTCACCGCGCAAGCCTCGGTCGAGTTGGCGAGCAGCCACGGCCGTGTGCACGCGATTTCGCCCGATGTGGCGGCCCTGCACAGCGGCCACGGCAACGTGATGCCCATGAGCCTGCACGGCGGCCCTGGCCGCGCCGGGGGCGGCGAAGAGCTGGGGGGTCTGCGGGCACTCAACTTCTACCACCGCCGCACGGCGGTGCAAGGCAGCTCACTGGCGCTGGACCAGCTGGCGGCGCAAGGCGTGGCTTTGCCGCTTTGAGCCAACGGGGTTAAGCACCTAGAAACTACCCATTGCCAGACCCCAAAATTTGGACACCATGACAGACACCCCGAGGAGACAAAACATGACACGCACTGTGGACGCCCCCAGCACCGACTTCAACTTTGCCCAGCACCTGATCGCCACCAATGCCGGGCGAGCGGCCAAAACCGCATTGATCGACGATGTGGGCAGATTGACCTATGGCGAACTGACCGAGCAGATCCGCCGCTTTGCTGGTGGTCTGCAGGCC
>JBIKQY010000203.1:0-5333 GCA_044349465.1 Limnohabitans sp.
GGTTCAGCACCTTGTGCCTCCATTTTGTCTTTGATGTCTTGAGTCTGCAGTGCCTTGATGGTGGCGTTGTACAAGGCATTGACGATGTGTGCAGGCGTTTTGGCGGGTGCGAACAAGCCATTCCAGCTTGAAACTTCAAAGTCAGCCATTCCAGCCTCGGCCATGGTGGGCACATTGGGCAATACGCCCATGCGTTTTTTGCTGGCCACGGCGATGACATTGAGCTTGCCACTTTTCAGATGGGGAATCGCTGACAAAGCAGTTTGAAAGCTCAATTGAACTTGGCCTCCCAGCAAATCCGACATGGCTGGCGCTGCGCCTTTGTAGGGCACGTGAATCAAATCAATGTTGCCGCGCAGCTTCAGGAGCTCGCCTGCCAAGTGGGGTGACCCGCCACTTCCGCTGGATGAGAAAGCCATCTTTCCTGGGTTTTGTTTGGCCAACGCGACAAATTCGCGCAAGTTCTTGGCCGGGACTGAAGGATGCAAGGCCAATACCGAAGGCGCGGTCATCGTCTGGGTGATGTGGATGAAGTCCCGCATGGTGTCGTAGCCGAGGTTTTTGTAGGCGGTCATGTTCGTGGCATTGGCGATCGTTCCCAACAGCAAGGTGTAGCCATCGGGCGCGCTGCGGGCGACAAATTCGGAAGCAATGTTGCTGCCTGCACCGGCGCGATTTTCCACAATCACGGTTTGGCCCAGCGTTTCCTGAAGCTTGATGGCAATGCTGCGCGCCACGATATCGGTGGCACCCCCAGGTGCATAGCCCACGATCAAACGAATGGGTTTATTGGGGTAGTTGGCATCTTGGGCATGCGCAGAGAAAGCCAGCATGCCTAACAAAATGGCCCAAATGCGATTCATAAACAGCCCATCCAGTGAGTTTGCAAATATCCAACAAGTGTAGGTAGATACCAAGCAACTCGACAAGCGCTTGAACATCGGGGTAGACCCTCATGTGACAGCGGGTGACTTTAGCCTGTCGCTAAATCAGACTTTGTCATTTCCCAATGGTCATGGTCCAGACCGTTGGTGACAATGATTAAAGCAACGGATTGGGTCATTCATGGGTAAAAGCATCAGCGCACTGCAACTTGGTATTGTTTGGCAACGTTTGACGGGGTTGATGGATGAGGTTGCACAAACCTTTGTTCGCACCTCGTTTTCGGTGGTCGTTCGTGAGAATTGGGATTTGGCTTGTTCTCTGATGGACGCCAATGGCAGAGTTTTCGCGCAGTCATCCCGCTCGATTCCCTCATTTTTAGGAACGATGCCGCGAACTTTGGCCGCCATGCTTGAGCGCTATCCCAAGCACACGCTGGAGCCTGGTGATGTATTGATTTCCAATGACCCATGGTTGGGAACCGGCCATCTGAACGACATCACCATGGTTCGACCGATTTTTCGCGGTGCGGAGTTGGTGGCTTTTGTGGGTTCCACCTTCCACACGGTAGACATCGGCGGAGCCCCCAATCCTTTTGCCAAAGACGCCTATGAGGAAGGTTTGTGCATTCCGGTTCTCAAAATCTGCAAACGTGGTGAAGAGAATTCCGATGTGGTCTCTTTCATCAAAGAAAATTTAAGAGAACCGCTGGAGACTCTTGGGGACATTCGTGCGCAGTTTGCGGCCTACGAGTTGGCCCAAACCAAATTGTTGGCCTTGCTGCAACAAGAAAACATCGACGATTTGACAGCGGTGACCGATCAGATTTTGCTGCGTTCGGAAAACAGCATGCGCAGAATGCTCGAATCCATGCCCGATGGTGAGTTCGATGACCAGGTCATGGCAGATGGGTTCGAAAAATCATTGTTGATTTGTTGCAATGTTCGGAAAAAAGGCTCTGAGTTGGTGATTGATTATTCAGGCACGGATGCGCAAATCGATAAGCCCATCAACTCCGTGATGAATTTCACTTTTGCGTACAGCGCCTATGCCGTCAAGTGTGCTTTTGATCCTTCATCCCCCAACAACGATGGCGGTTTGCGGCCATTGACCATTTTGGCACCTGAGGGCTGTTTGGTGAACCCGACACGGCCTGCTCCCGTCTGGGGAAGGCATCTTTCTGGGCATTATTTGCCGTTTGTCATTTTTGGAGCGCTCTCCAAAATGATGCCCACCAAAATCATTGCAGACAGCGGGTCACCGATCTGGAATGTCTACTTCAAAGGCGTTGATCGGTCCCAACGCAAGTTTGTGAAGATGTTTTTCATGAGTGGCGGTTATGGAGCCAGAGCCACCAGCGATGGTCCTGCCTGTTTGAGTTTCCCCACCAATGTCGCCAACAGCCCGATTGAGCAATTTGAAAATCAGACCCCGATGCTGGTGACTGAAAAAAGTCTGCTGGTGGACAGTGGCGGTGCCGGTTTGCACAGAGGGGGATTGGGGCAGCGCATTGCTTTCAAATCCCTGTCACCCGAACCCTTGACCTTCATGATTCGCCATGAGCGGGTCAAGCACCCGCCACGAGGATTCTTGGGCGGGCTTGATGGTGCTGCAGGGCTTGATTTATTGGACGGCGTGAAAATTCCAGCCAAGTCGGTCATCAGCATGAAAGAGGGTCAGGTCGTGACGTTTGAGACGCCAGGTGGCGGCGGCATGTCGTCTCCTCATTTGCGAGAGCGCTCTGCTGTCGAGAGGGATCTGGTCGATGGCGTGGTGTCGGCGGCAAGTGCGCAGCGCGATTACGGTTTGGCGGCATCCGAAATACAACACATGCTGAATGCAAACAAAGGCAGAGCTTCATGAGCCGTGAACCGATTGCAATGAAAGGCCCTTATCGGATCGGGGTGGACATTGGTGGAACATTCACCGATTTGGTCATGATCGATTCACAAGGTCACTTGGTCAACGAAAAGGTGCTGACAACACCGCACGATCCTTCGCAAGGGGTGTTGACCGGCGTGTCCCTGATCACGAAAAACAATGGGGTCTTGCCCGAGCAAGTGGACAACATCATTCATGGCACTACCTTGGTCGCCAATGCACTGATCGAGCGAAAAGGTGTTGTCACGGCATTGGTGACCACGCAAGGTTTTCGGGATGTTTTACAAATAGCCCGCGAATGGCGCTACGACATCTATGATTTGTTCTTGACGCCGGTGGAGCCTTTGGTGCCTCGATCACTGCGTTTCGAGGTCAAGGAGCGGGTGGCATTTGATGGTGCCGTGATCGAACCCTTGGACATCGAGGCGCTTGAACCCATCGCCAAGCAAATTCGGGATGCCGGGGCTCAAGCGGTCGCCATTTGCTTTTTGCATGCCTTCAGACACGATGGGCACGAGTGGAAGGCGAAAGAAATCTTGCAGGCCTTGCTGCCCGATGTGACCATTTGCATTTCCAGCGAAGTCATGCCTGAAATTGGTGAGTACGAGCGGACGGCCACGGCGGTTTGCAATGCGTATGTTCAGCCCTTGTTTGAGAAATACATATCGGGTTTGATCCAGGGCCTCAAAACCATGGGCTTCCAAAAGGATTTGTACCTCATGCAATCGGATGGTGGAACGGTCCATTACACGACCGCCATGGCCTATCCGATTCGACTGGTTCAGTCCGGGCCTGCCGGGGGTGTGCAAGCCACTTCGTTGATCGGAAAAATAGCCGGTTTGAAAGATGTTCTTTGTTTTGACATGGGCGGCACGACCGCCAAAGCATGCCTGATCAATGGCTCTGAATCGCAGGTCATCAATGATTTTGAAGTGGCGCGCTTGCAGCGTTTTCGCAAAGGCAGTGGCATCCCCCTGAAGGTGCCGGCGATCGACATGATTGAGATCGGTTCGGGCGGCGGCAGCATCGCCAGAGTCAACCAATTGGGTTTGATTCAGGTTGGACCTGACAGTTCCAGTGCCGTCCCCGGTCCTGCCTGTTATGGACAGGGTGGCCTCGATCCGACGGTGACAGACGCCGACTTGGTGCTGGGCTATCTGGACGCAGGTTCTTTTTTGGGTGGTGACATGCAACTGGATCTGGCCGCTGCTGGCCATGCCATTGAAAAGCAAATCGCTCAACCCTTGTCGTTGTCTGTCGTGGATGCGGCGTTTGGCATTCATGAAACCGTCAATGAAGCCATGGCACAGGCCGCCAGCATCCATGCACTGGAAAAGGGATTAAAAGCATCCCATTACGCCATGGTGCCCATTGGCGGGGCTGGACCCGTTCACGCATGTCATGTGGCCATGAAACTGGACATGCGCCACGTTCTCATTCCTCGCGGTGCTGGCGTGGCATCGGCCTTTGGGTTTTTGGCTTCGCCCATGTCATTTCAGTTTGTCAAAGCGCAGATTTCAAGCTTGACGCAACTCGATACCGCCGCAGTGCAAGGACTGGTTGAAGACTTGCAACAAAAGGGCTTGGCGATGATGTCCCATTCCGGCCTGACCCTGGACCAGTGCCGTGTCAAGGTCAGTGCGGCCATGCGCTATGTGGGGCAGGGATACGAGGTGGAGGTGCCCGTGGATATGGTCTCTCCCATGGCCGATCTGGCGGCCAGAATGGCGCATGGTTTTTCGACTTGCTACCAACAGTTGTACGGCCGAACCGAAAAAGACACGCCCGCCGAAGTGGTGTCTTGGCGCGTGGTGGTCCAAGGCCCATCTCCTGATTTGCTGCAAGTGGCCGATTCGCTGGATGAAGCGGCGTTGCCCCAAGCGGACGCTGCACTCAAAGGTCATCGGCCCGTCTTTTGTGTGTTGAGAAAAAGTTTCGTGACGACCCCGGTTTATGCCCGCCATTTGCTGGCGGTGGGTGCTGTTTTGGAAGGCCCTGCCATCATCGAAGAGCGTGAATCGACGGTGGTCGTTCCTCACTTGGCCCGGGTGACTGTCGATGCGCATTGGAACTTGCGCATTGACCTTCCTCTTCAGTCTTCTTGAAAGCTGGCAAATGAAACGTTATTCGATGTTCATTGACGGTGAGTGGGTCCATCCCTCGTCCGGGCGTTGGCTGGATTCGGTCAACCCTTACTCCGGTGAAAAGTGGGCCGAGATACCTTTGGGAAATGCTGAGGACGTTGATCGCGCCGTTCAGGCCGCTGAGCGGGCCATGCGGCAAGGGGCGTGGTCGCGCATGACGCCATCGCAGCGCGGTCAGGCCTTGATTCGCTTTGCCGATGTGTTGCTCGAGCATGCGCCACGCCTGGCAGAAATTGAGGTGCGTGACAACGGAAAACTCTACGCTGAAATGAGCAATCAGTGTAAGTATTTGGTCGAGTGGTTTCGTTATTACGGGGGGCTCGCAGACAAGATACAAGGCGCGGTGCCGCCCATTGACAAGCCCCATGTGCTCAATTTCACGCGCTACGAACCCATCGGTGTGACCGCCTGCATCACACCCTGGAA
>JBIKQY010000024.1:0-15538 GCA_044349465.1 Limnohabitans sp.
GACCAACCTCGACAACTACGTGATTGGTCAGGAGAAAGCCAAACGCAGCCTGGCGGTGGCGGTGTACAACCACTACAAGCGACTGAAACACAAAGAGGGTGCCAAAAAAGACGATGTTGAGCTGGCTAAGAGCAACATCCTGCTGATCGGCCCCACAGGGTCCGGCAAGACCTTGTTGGCCCAGACCATGGCCCGCATGCTGGACGTGCCCTTTGTCATGGCCGACGCCACCACCCTGACCGAAGCCGGTTATGTGGGTGAGGACGTTGAAAACATCGTCGCCAAGTTGCTGCAGACCTGTAATTACGATGTCGAGCGTGCCCAGCGCGGCATTGTTTACATCGACGAGATCGACAAGATCACCCGCAAGTCCGACAACCCATCGATTACCCGTGACGTGTCGGGCGAAGGCGTACAACAAGCCTTGCTGAAGTTGGTCGAAGGCACCATGGCCAGCGTGCCCCCGCAAGGCGGGCGCAAGCACCCCAACCAAGACTTTTTGCAGATCGACACGACCAATATCCTCTTCATTTGCGGCGGTGCGTTTGCGGGCCTGGAAAAAGTCATCGAAAATCGCACCGAATCTGGCGGCATCGGCTTTGGGGCAACCGTCAAGAGCAAAAAGCAGCGCTCGCTCACCGACGTCTTCAACGAAGTCGAGCCGGAAGACCTGATCAAGTTCGGCTTGATCCCTGAGCTGGTGGGTCGCTTGCCCGTGGTGGCCACCTTGGCCGAGCTCAGCGAAGATGCCTTGGTGCAAATTCTGACCGAGCCGAAAAACGCGGTGGTCAAACAGTTCACCAAACTGCTGGCCATGGAAGGCGTCGAACTGGAAGTGCGCCCTAATGCCCTCACGGCCATGGCCCGCAAGGCGCTGGCCCGCAAGACCGGTGCCCGGGGTCTGCGCTCCATCATGGAGCAGGCCCTGATCGACACCATGTTTGAATTGCCCAACCAGTCGAACGTTGAAAAAGTGGTGGTGGACGAGTCTGTCATCGACGACAACAAGCCGCCGCTGCTGGTTTACCGCGAGTCGGCCAAACAGGCCTGACCCACAGATGTTGCACCGCCTGGAAACCCCTTTTCAACCATGGGTTGAAATCGCGGGTGCAGCATCCATGTGCAGTTGAATTGACCCGAGGGACACACCATGTCTGGACACACACCTTTACCGCCCACCCTGATTGAACTGCCCATGTTGCCTCTTCGCGACGTGGTGGTGTTCCCTCACATGGTGATCCCGCTGTTTGTCGGTCGCCCCAAAAGCATCAAGGCGTTGGAGTCGGCCATGGCCGCTGAGCGCCGCATCATGCTGGTGGCCCAAAAGACCGCCGCCAAGGACGAACCGGGCGTTGAAGACATGTTCGACGTGGGTTGTGTCTCCACCATCTTGCAGATGCTCAAATTGCCCGACGGGACCGTGAAGGTCCTGGTCGAAGGCCAGCAACGCGCCTTGGTCAAGTCCATTGTGGACGGCGAAGCCCATTTCCTGGCCTCCGTGACCCCGGTGGACCCGGTTTCAGAGCAGTCCGATGACAGCAGCGAAATCGAGGCCCTGCGCCGCGCCGTGATGCAGCAGTTTGACCAGTACGTCAAACTCAACAAGAAAATTCCGCCCGAAATCCTCACCTCGATCTCCAGCATCGACGACCCCGGTCGCTTGGCCGACACGATCGCAGCCCACTTGCCGCTCAAGCTTGAAAACAAGCAGCAGGTGCTGGACTTGGCCAACATCAAGTCGCGTCTGGAAAACCTCTATGCCCAGTTGGAGCACGAGGTTGACATCCTGAATGTGGACAAACGCATCCGTGGCCGCGTCAAGCGCCAGATGGAAAAGAACCAGCGCGACTTCTACCTGAACGAGCAGGTCAAAGCCATCCAGAAAGAGCTGGGCGATGGCGAAGAGGGCGCGGACATCGAGGAAATCGAAAAGAAGATCAAGGCCGCCAAGATGTCGGCCGAGGCCCGCAAAAAGGCCGAGGGCGAGCTCAAAAAGCTCAAACTCATGTCGCCCATGTCGGCCGAAGCCTCGGTGGTGCGCAATTACCTGGACGTCCTCATTGGCCTGCCTTGGGGCAAAAAGACCAAGCTCAAGCACGATCTGGCCAACGCTGAAGACGTTCTCAATCAGGACCATTTCGGCCTGGACAAGGTCAAAGACCGAATCTTGGAATACCTCGCGGTGCAGCAACGTGTGGACAAGGTCAAAGCACCGATCTTGTGCCTGGTCGGGCCACCCGGTGTGGGCAAGACCTCGCTGGGCCAATCCATTGCCAAGGCCACGGGCCGCAAATACGTGCGCATGGCGCTGGGTGGCATGCGTGACGAAGCCGAGATTCGCGGGCACCGCCGCACCTACATCGGCGCCTTGCCCGGCAAGGTGCTGCAAAACCTGAACAAGGTCGGAACCAAGAACCCGTTGTTCCTGCTCGACGAGATCGACAAGTTGGGCACGGACTTTCGGGGCGACCCATCCAGTGCTTTGCTGGAAGTGCTGGACCCTGAGCAGAACCACACCTTCGGTGACCATTACGTCGAGGTCGACTTTGACCTGAGCGATGTGATGTTTGTGGCCACCTCCAACTCGATGAACATCCCTTCGGCCCTGTTAGACCGGATGGAAGTGATCCGTTTGTCGGGTTACACCGAAGACGAAAAAACCAGCATCGCCATGAAGTATTTGCTGCCCAAGCAAATGACCAACAACGGCGTGAAAGATGCCGAGCTGCAAGTGACCGAAGAGGCTGTGCGCGATGTGGTGCGTTACTACACCCGCGAAGCTGGTGTGCGCTCGCTCGAGCGCGAGCTGGGCAAGATTTGCCGCAAGGTGGTTAAGGCCTTGTTGCTCAAGCAAATGACGCCTCAGGTGGTGGTGAATGCCGACAACCTGAATGACTTTTTGGGTGTGCGCAAGTACACCTATGGCCGCGCCGAGCAAAAGAACCAAGTGGGCCAGGTCGTCGGCTTGGCCTGGACCGAGGTGGGCGGCGACTTGCTGACCATTGAAGCAGCCCTGATGCCTGGCAAAGGCGTGATCACCCGCACCGGTTCGCTGGGCGATGTGATGAAAGAGTCTGTGGAGGCCGCCCGCACCGTGGTGCGCAGCCGCTCGCGCCTCTTGGGCATCAAGGACGAGGTCTTTGAGAAGAAAGACTTGCACATCCACGTGCCCGATGGCGCCACGCCCAAGGATGGCCCGAGTGCAGGCGCTGCCATGACCACGGCCATGGTGTCGGCCATGACGGGCATTCCGGTGCGCGCCGATGTGGCCATGACGGGTGAAATCACCTTGCGCGGTGAAGTCACGGCCATCGGCGGTCTGAAGGAAAAGTTGCTGGCGGCTTTGCGCGGTGGCATCAAGACTGTGTTGATCCCCGAGGACAACGTCAAAGACCTGCAGGACATTCCTGAGAACGTCAAAAATGGTCTGGAAATCGTGCCTGTCAAGTGGATCGATCAGGTGTTGGAAGTGGCTTTGGAAGCCAAGCCAACGCCCTTGAGCGACGAAGAAGTGGCCGCCGCTGCCTTGACCGCTGTGCCTGCAACGGCCAAAGCCGAGGCGGTGAAACATTGAAGCAAAATTTTCAGGCCGGACGCCAAGTCGGCCTGAAATTGAATTACAATTTGACCATTCCAGAGAGTAAGGCATACAATGCCGAGTTCACTGAAATACGCGGGAATAGCTCAGTTGGTAGAGCGCAACCTTGCCAAGGTTGAGGTCGCGAGTTCGAGCCTCGTTTCCCGCTCCAATTTTTCGAAAGAAGTTCCAACATCTTTCATTTGATTTTTCAATGTGCGGGAATAGCTCAGTTGGTAGAGCGCAACCTTGCCAAGGTTGAGGTCGCGAGTTCGAGCCTCGTTTCCCGCTCCATCCAAAGTTTAAACAACCTTTAAATTTTGGGCCATTGATTCATCATTCACTTGTTTTGTCAGTCCTGACTGACCATGGCGCGATAGCAAAGCGGTTATGCAACGGATTGCAAATCCGTCGAGCCCAGTTCGACTCTGGGTCGCGCCTCCATATTTTTTGGTACTCATTCAATAGCCCCATGCGGGGCTATTTTTTTGCATAAATCAGGTTTCGCAATGGGTGGGTAGTGCATACCTAAATATAATATTTGACATTAATAGCAAAATCATTAAAATTCGATGGATGATTTTGAGCGCTGTTCATCAACAGCCTGCTTTTTTACCGTCTGCCCGCAAGGGTTGCACATGTTGTGTGGCGCGATCAGTTTGGATCAAGCCCATTCACCGATCGGCAAAGATGCAATTCATATACAAAGACTTAGGCCCCAGGCAAATTGGCGAGATTGTCGAGGTGACCCTGACGAACCCGTCGAATGTGCGGCTCATGGACGATCTCAATTTTGCAAATTACAAAAAAGGGGTCAAGCACATTTATACCGGTGGCGTGGTGCGGCAATCTGCTGTGCGCCTGCAAATTCCCACGCTCGGCCATTGGCATCTGGCAGTCGACACCCAAGGCTTGCAAAGCTCGGGCTCCTTTGGCGCAACCGTGAAAATCGTAGAAGGCTGAACAGGGGCTGGTGCTGCCAAAGTGCCTGGTGTACCGCCCAGACCGGTCGACGGTTTGGGCATTCCGATGTGCCAGCCAAGTTCTGGTCCTTACCGTGATTCAGTTGGCCCGGGCCACCCAAACGGTGGCGCCTTCGGGGCCGTAAAGTTCAGCATGCGGGACGTCGCGTGCCAGTCGGAAAAAATCACCCGCCTGGAGGTGCTTGACCTCGACGCCCAACGTTAACCAATATTCGCCACGCATCACATAAGCGCTCACATCAAAGGGGTGGGTGTGGGTGTCGAGCTTCAGGTCGGCATCCCACTCGCGCACGATGATTTCATCAAAGCCTTCATCCAGGGACTGGGCGGTGAAGCTTTCGAGGGTGGGAGAGGTCATGGTTGGGCCTTGGTTGGGTGGAAAAAGCAGGAAATTGCGGGTGAATGGGGGGCTCAGGCCTTGTACCAGTCCTTGACCGCTGCCACATAGCGGGCCACCCCTTCGGCCACTGTGGCGGCGTCCAGGGCACCATAGGACAGGCGCTGGTAGTTGGCAACGGCCATGTCGCTCAGGCCGAAGGCAAAACCGGGCAGGGTGGCCACGCGGTGTTTTTCGGTCATGGCGCGGTTGAATGCCATGGGGTCGGACACACCGGGCAGTTTCATCAAGACATAAAAAGCGCCTTGGGTCTGCGGGAATTCGACCAGATCCCCCAGTCCTTGCAGCGCTTGGTTGACCTGTGCACGTACCTCGGCCAGGGCTTGTACCTTGGGTTGCACCCATTCGCAGCCCAGCTGCAGGGCTTGCAGCGCCAGCAATTGCGAGGCCACCGGTGCGCAGATCAGGTTGGTGTCTTGCACCTTGTTCATGGCCCCAAACAGGTCGGCCGGGAACACCACATAGCCCACGCGCCAGCTGGCCATGCCGAAGTTTTTGGACATGGAATAAAACGACAAGGTGTGGCCCTGTGCACCTGGAATCGATGCGGGCGAGAAGTGCCTCGCACCGTCATACGTGAAGTATTCGTAGGCTTCGTCGCTGAAGTGGTAGATGCCTGAGCGGGCGCACAAGGCGTTCACTGCGCGCAGGCTTTCTTCGCTGTACACGGCCCCTGTGGGGTTGTTGGGCGAGACGGTGACGATGGCGCGGGTGCGGGGCGTGATGGCGGCGGCCAGGGCGTCCACATCCAAGCTCCAGTCGCTGTGTGTGGGCACGGGCACAGGGACGCAGCCGCACATGCGGATGGCCATTTCCTGGTTGAAGTAAAACGGCATGGGTAAGATGAACTCGTCGCCCGGGTCGGCCACGGCCAGCACGCTGTTGAGAAAGGCCATGTTGCTGCCCGCCGTGACCATGACGATCGACTCGGTGCCACAGTGGATGTGGTTGTCCTCGGCCAGCTTTTGCCGGAAGCGGTCCACCAAGGGGGCAATGCCGCTCACCGCTTGGTATTTGTTCAGCTGGGCATCGGCCATGAGATTGGGCAATTCGGCCACAGCTTGCGCCGGTGGGCCGTAATTCACAACGCCTTGACCCAAAGAAATGGTGCCGGGGTTCTCGCGCACCAGCTTGGCGATGGTGGGGATGATGGGGCTGTCCACCGCATCCATGCGGGCAGATTGGCGCTTCATGGGGTGTTCCGTGGTTGGAGGCTTGAAAAATCCATCACTGGCCGACTACTTACCGTTGATGGCCAGCAACTCGACCTCGAACAACAAGGTGGCTTTGGGTGGGATCACATTACCTGCGCCGCGATCGCCATAAGCGGTGGCTGGCGGGCAAGTGAGTTTGGCTTTGCCGCCCACTTTCATCAGCTGCACACCCTCTGTCCAGCAGGGGATGACGCGGCTCAGGGGAAACTCGATGGCCTCGTTGCGCTTGTAGGAGCTGTCAAACTCCTTGCCATCGGGCAAGGTGCCCCGGTAATGGACTTTGACGGTGTCCGAGGCTTTGGGGCTGGCCCCGGTGCCGTCTTTGAGGGAGCGGTAAACCATGCCCGAGGCCGTGCTGACGGCATTGGGCTCTTTGGCCGCAGCTGTGGTCACCGGGTTTTGGGCGGCAGCAGATGCCATGCTCAAAAGGCCAATGGCCAGTGTGCTGATGATGGTGACAGGTTGTTTGGAGTTCATAGGTGTTTTTGCAGGTTTGTTTGTATTTTGGCAGGCCCTTTGCAAGCTTGCTCCGTCATGATCAATCCAGCCTGAACATCCAGGGATGTGGAGATGGGGTGTGGCCAAATTGGATGTCGGTCAACTGCTGACGCAGTTGAAGGGTGACGGGCCCCGCTGATGCGTCCGATCGGCCATGGCTGAAATCTCGGCCCTTGAGAAGAGCGATGGGAAAGATAACCGCAGCCGTCCCGCAGGCGAAGACCTCGGTGATCTCGCCGCTGGCCAAGCCGTCACCCACTTCTTGCAGGCTGATTTTTCTCTCTTGCACGGGGTGGCCCAGTAACTTGGCAATTTCAATGATGCTGGCGCGCGTGACCCCAGCCAGAATGCTGTCGGACAAGGCGGGCGTGGCCAGCGTGCCATCTTTGAAAACGATGAAGATGTTCATGCCGCCCAATTCCTCCAGGTACCGGCCCTCTTGCGCATCCAGAAAGAGCACCTGGGCGCAGCCGTTCTGACGTGCCTCTTGCAAGGGGGCCAGCGAGCCGGCGTAATTGCCCGCACATTTGGCATAACCTGTCCCCCCTTGGGCTGCTCGGGTTCTGTCGGCCGAAACCCAGATCGGAACGGGCGCAAACCCATTTGAAAAATACGCACCCGCAGGGCTGCCGATGACAAAGAACATCACTTTTTCTGCGCCTCTTACGCCCAGAAAATTCTCGTTGGCCATCATGACTGGGCGCAAGTACAAGCTGGTTTCAGGTTCCGACGGTACCCAAGAGGCGTCAGTCTGTACCAATTGCTTGAGTGACTCCAGAAAGACCTCTTGCGGTAGTTCGGGCAGCCCCAGCCGCTCGGCAGATCGGTTGAATCTCGCTGCATTGGCTTGCGGGCGAAATGCCCAAAGCGAACCATCTTGATGCCGATAAGCTTTGAGGCCCTCAAAAATGGCCTGTGCGTAATGCAGCACCAAAGACGAGGGTTCCAGCATCAAAGGCCCATAGGGCTGAACTCGGTGGTCATGCCAACCTTGCGCAGCGGTCCAGTCCGCTGTGACCATGTGATCGGTGTGGAATTTGCCAAAACCTGGGTTGGACAAGATGGCCTGCCGTTGCGCATTGGACAAGGGCTCTGGATGGTGCTGGCGCGTGAATTGAACAAGGTTTGGAGTTTTCATCTCGAGGGGCTTATCATGGAATGGGAAGGGCTGAATCGGCTTGTTGTTCGGTAAATCAAGGAGTTTTAAAGTGAAAATGCATCGCTTTGTTGTGCTGGTTGGTGTGTTGCTGGCGAGTTCTTTGGTGTGGTCTCAAAACTACCCATCGCGACCAATCAAGCTCATCGTGCCATTTCCACCGGCCGGCGGAACTGACAACGTGGCCCGCATATTTGTCCAACACGTTGCTCAAGACTTGGGCCAGTCCGTGGTCATTGACAACCGTGCAGGCGCAGCAGGCATGATCGGTGCTGAGGCCGCTGCCAAATCCGAACCGGATGGCTACACCATTGTCTTGACCACCAACAGCACCCATGTGATTGGTCCTTTGCTCAATCCGAAAACCACGTTTTCGCCTACGAAGAGTTTTACACCCATCATTTATTTGGCGCAGTCACCTTCGATCATGATCGTGCCCGTGAGTTCACCCGCCAAGACGGTCAAGGAGTTCATCGAGTTGGGGAAAAAGAATCCTGGCAAGCTGAACTTTGGCTCTGCAGGAAATGGCGGTATCCCTCATTTGTCGGGTGAGCGATTCCAGGCACTGTCCGGGATCACCATGGCCCATGTTCCCTACAAGGGCACAGCCTTGGCCATGCCAGACTTGATCGCAGGGCGACTGGATGTCATGTTTGACAGCTTTTCATCGGGCTACCCGCAGGCCCGCGATGGCAAGGTCCGCGCACTCGGTGTGTCTTCGGCTGACCGGTCACCTCTGGTGCCCGATTTGCCAGCGATCTCCGAGCAGCTGCCCGGGTTTGTGTCGCTGACCTGGTTTGGCGTTTTTGGTCCGGCGGGACTGTCCGATGCCGTGGTTCAAAAACTCAATGCCTCGTTCAACAAGGCACTGAAAGACCCGGTGGTGCGTGATCAATTGGCCAAAATGGGCATTGACGGAGGTGGAGGGTCACCGGCCGACTTCGCCAAAAAAATGGCCGATGACACGTCGCAGTGGAAAAAAGTCATCACCGACGCGCGCATCACGCTGCAGTGACCCGGTCATCAGCCAAATGACCGACCACCGGCCAACTGACCGAGGCGCGCTGAAATGGCGTGAAACTCGGCCACGGTTTGGTCGATGATCTGTCCGGCCGTCAAGACCTCGTGCACCAGGCCTGCCGATTGGCCCGCCAAGGCGGGCGCGGCGTTCATGTTGCCCCCGAAATAAACATCCTGAATACCTTTAAAGGCGTCCGGCCCCATCAACCCCGCCTCGTGCAGGCTTTGGGTGAAGGGCGCTTTCAGTGCGCGGATGCACGGTGAGGACTTGGTGTTGAGCATGTAGGTGCCGGAGGTGGGTGCGTCCACAATGGCTTGCTTGTAATGCGTGTGCACCGGGCTTTCGGCGCAGGCCACAAAGCGGGTGCCCATTTGGATGGCTTCTGCGCCCAGAGCAAAGGCAGCGGCCATGCCGCGTCCGTCCACGATGCCGCCTGCCGCAATCAGGGGCAGATCGGTTTTTTCGCGAATGGCCTGCAGCAGCACCAAGGTGCTGACTTCTTCCGGGTTTTTGAAGCCACCTCCCTCGGAGCCTTCCACCACCAGGCCATCAACCCCAGCATCGGCGCATTTGAGGGCGGCTTCCAGCGTGGGCACCGCGTGGTAAACCGCGATGCCCGCCGCCTTCAAGGGGGCAACAAACTTGGCCGGGCTGCCCGCAGAGGTGGTGACGAAACGGATGCCCGACTCGCAGACGTAGCGCAGCATGGCGTCGTCTTTCAAAAAGCGGATGGGCAAATTCACCCCGAAAGGCAGGCCTGAGGCCAGCATGGTCGCGATTTCGCGCTGGCAGTTCTCGGTCTCGCCCGAGGATGTTTCGATGATGCCCAGCCCCCCGGCTTGTGATACCGCCATGGCCAAAGGGCTGCGGGCGATCCAGCCCATGGGGGCTTGCAAGATGGGGTAGCGGGCTCCGGTGTGGGCCAAAACGCGGTTCATGAAGGGGCCTTATGGGTCAAATGGTGCATCTTATGTGCCCACTAGCGGCCGGGCAGTCGCGCAGTGGTCGCCATTTCCATGAACAGTGGTCACCGAATGGACCTTCGGCAGGCGTGTTTTTGCATAAACTGCCCGTTCAACTCAGGAGATGCACAACATGGCCTTGACGCTTTTGGCTTTTGACACCCCCAACGCCCGCAAAATCACAGT
Organism: Limnohabitans sp.; assembly: GCA_044349465.1. Taxonomy (GTDB): domain Bacteria; phylum Pseudomonadota; class Gammaproteobacteria; order Burkholderiales; family Burkholderiaceae_C; genus Limnohabitans_A. Next base: position 9,995 of record JBIKQY010000024.1, read on the forward strand.
GGCCTTGGAAGAGATGGGTTTGCCCTATGGGGTGCAGGTGGTCGACATCACCCAAAAGGAGCAATTCGATCCGCAATTCCTGAAGATCAGCCCGAACAACAAAATCCCGGCTTTGGTGGACACCGAAGGCCCGGATGGCCAGTCGCAGACGGTGTTTGAGTCGGGTGCCATCTTGATTTATTTGGCCGAAAAAACCGGGAAATTTTTACCCGCCAAAGGCGCTGGCCGGGTGGCCGCGCTGGAGTGGCTGATGTTCCAGATGGGCGGCTTTGGCCCCGCGCCGGGTCAGGTGCACCATTACGCGGCCTTGAGTAACGAGGCTGACAAACGCTACGGTTTTGAGCGTTTCATGGCCGAGACTTTGCGCCTGTATGGCGTGATGGACCGACGCCTGGCCGAGCATGCGCATTTTGCCGGTGACTTGTCGATCGCCGACTTTGCCATTTTGGGCTGGGTTTGGCGCCACCCGCGCCACCAGGTGGATTTGCAGCAGTTTCCCCATGTTCAGCGCTGGTACCAAGCCATGATGGCCCGGCCTGCGGTGCAAAAAGGCTTTGCCGTAGCACTGCGCCGGGACTGATGTGGTCATTGGCTGCAGCCCAAGCGGATGCATCTCAAGGCATGCAAAAACGGCAGGGGCTGGGCCTTGGAAGGGCCCCCGTCCTGCGAAAACCTTCCTTCTTACCAGGTCGATGGCGTCAACCAAGCCTTTCTTGTGGCTTAATACCGTTTTGCATTTTTTATCCGGAGCCACAGATGGGCAACAAAATCGTCACCGAAGCAGATCGTAAATTCACCCCCCCACTGCCCGCATTGCCAGGCGTGACCTTGCAGACAGCCGGCCGTGGCCAGCGCGTGAGCTTGGAGCGCGGTGTTGCGACACGCAGCAAGAAAAACCCCGGCAAGCGCTCCAAAAAGGGCGGTTGAACCCGGTGTGCCCGGCGTTTGCCGGGCCAGTGCCGAGCCACTGAGTTCATCAGTGGCTTTTTTTTCGGTTTTTGCGGACCCCTTCCAGGCATGGCCGCTCATCCAGGAGAGCTGAATGTTGATTTCTTATGGCGCCGTGTTGGTGGCGGGCATCATGCCTGTGGTGTGTGCGGGCATCGCCAAGTCGGGCTTCAAGGGCTACGACAACAACGACCCCCGCGCTTGGCTTGCCCGCCAAACTGGGTTCCGGGCGCGTGCCAATGCCGCGCAGGCCAACTGCTTTGAGGCGTTCCCGTTTTTTGCGGTGGCCATCGTTCTGGCCTTGCTCACTGGAGTCGATCCGGCCACCGTGGATGCGCTGGCCTTGTTCTTCATCGCAGCGCGGGTGGCGTATGTGTTTTTTTACGTCACCGACAAAGCCAAATGGCGCACCATGGTCTGGTCGGCGGCTTACCTCACGGTGGTGGCCCTGTTTGCGCTGGCCATGTTGAATTTGCAGATCGACTGAAGCAGAAACACCGCTTTATCAGGGCACAATAAGCGCTCTGCCCCGGTGGTGAAACTGGTAGACACACCGGACTTAAAATCCGTTGCTTCCTGAAAAGGGGCGTGCCGGTTCGATTCCGGCTCGGGGCACCAATTGAGGGAAACATCATCATGAACCACGACAACGCACCGCTTGAAATTCACGTGCATGGTGATGTGCCGATCAAACCCGGCACCGACATCAAGGCGATCCAGGAGGCGCTCAAGCCTCTTTGGCATTACGCCGGCGCGCGCTCTTTGCACGAGGGCTCAGTGAGCCTGTACGAAGAGGAACCGGGCATCCGTTTTGACACCACCACCCAGCGGCTGAACCTGTGCTGGACCGTGCGCGGCGATGAGGATTTCCGCATGGTCATGGATGACTTGTGCATGAACCTCAATGACTTGTCTGCTGCAGGCACGCAGATCGAGGTGACTTTTTACGACACCGAATTTGACGACGAGGACGAAGCCAACGGAGGCGAGTCTCGCGACGATTTTGTGATGATGTTTGTCGGGCCCGATCCGGCTGCCATCATGCAGGCCCAGCGCGATTTGCTGGTGCACGACGTGGTCAACATGATGGAGCGCCATTTTGACGGGGCCCAGCTGTCGGGGGTGGTGACCGAGATCGACAAGCTGTTCAGCCAGCGCTTTGACAGCTTGGTGAGTTCGCTGGACATTGGCAAACCGCCACGCGGCCCGGGCGGCGGCAATGGCCATGGCGGTGGTGGCCGTCGCCCACGCCATCTGCACTGATCGGAGTTCTTCATGAACACTCAAGGCATTCGTTCTGCACTCAACCCGGGCGTGCGTTTTCGAGAGGTCTTTGGCTGGGCCATGTACGACTTCGCCAATTCGGGTTATTCCACGGTGGTCATCACGGCCGTGTTTGCCGCCTATTTTGTGGGCGGTGTGGCCGACGGGGCCGACTGGGCCACCTTGGCCTGGACATCGGGGCTGAGCCTGTCTTATCTGATCGTCATGCTCACCATGCCCGGTTTGGGCGCTTGGGCCGACCGGGTGGCGGGCAAAAAACGCATGCTGATGTGGGTCACGGCGGGCTGCGTGATCAGCACGGCGGCCTTGTCGCTGGTCGGGCCGGGTCAAGTGGCGCTGGGTTTGTTCATCTTGGTGCTGTCCAACACCTTCTTTTCTTATGGCGAGTCGTTGACCGCTTCGTTTTTGCCCGAACTGGCCAAACCCGAGGCCATGGGCCGCGTGAGCGGCTGGGGCTGGTCTTTGGGCTACATCGGCGGCATGCTGACTTTGGGCATTTGCTTGGCTTATGTGCTGGCGGCGCAGGCGCGTGGGGAGTCGGGCAGCCAGTTCGTGCCGGTGACGATGTGGATCACTGCGGCCATGTACGGTGCGGCGGCTTTGGTGACCTTTGCCTTGCTGCGCGAGCACTCGCCGCCGAAACCGAATGCCCCGGTGGTGTCTGTGTTGCAAAGCTTGCGCGGTTTGCGCCAGACCTTGCGCGAGGCGCTGCCTTACCAAGACTTCACCCGTTTGCTCGCTTGTGCTGTGGCCTACCAGGGTGGGGTGGCCGTGGCCATCACGCTGGCGGCCATTTATGCCGAGCAGGTCATTGGCTTTCAGCCCCAAGAAACCATGGTGCTGATCTTTGTGCTGAACCTGGCCGCTTTCGCCGGAGCCCTGTTGCTCGGGTATGTGCAAGACCGTATCGGCCACAAGCTGACGCTGTCGCTGACCCTGGTGGGCTGGGTGGCGACGTGCTTCATTGCGGCGCTGTCCACCGACAAGGCCATGTTCTGGTGGGCGGCGGGGATTGCCGGTTTTTGTATGGGTTCGAGCCAGTCTTCCGGTCGCGCCATGGCCGGTTTGATGGTACCGCCTCAGCGCCTGGGCGAGTTTTTTGGCCTGTGGACATTTGCCATTCGGCTGGCCAGCATTTTGGGCCCTTTGACTTATGGCCTGATCACCTGGCTGAGCGACGGCAACCAGCGCCTGGCGATCGGGTCCACCTCGCTGTTGTTCATCTTGGGCTTGGTGCTCTTGATGCCGGTGAACGTGGAGCGCGGCCGCTTGGCAGCGCAATCGAATCCTTGAGGTTGAGGGTTGACCGTTGAGGGGGCAAGGGGCATCGACGGGTAGGAGCCCACCCCGTGGGCGATGGGCGTGGTACACGCCCTTTGGCGGCCAATCCCGGGCTTTAGCCTAACAAGGCAGGAACGGCCCCACAGACCTCAGGAGGCAATCCCAGCCAGCGCTTGGCTGCGGCTTGCAGGCCTTGCAGGTCGCCTGTGGTCAACAAGCGAACGGGCTGTGCAGCCCCATCAGTCTTTCCCTTGTTCAGCAGTTGAGCAGCGGCCAGCAAGCGCTGCGTTTGACGCGCCACCGGTTCGCCGGTTGAGACCAGTTGCACATCGGGTCCCAGCAACTGGCGCAAATCCTTTTCGACAAACACATAGTGGGTGCAGCCCAGCACCAGGGTATCGATGTCGCCAGGTGCAGCGCCAAAGCGGCCCATGGCCTGGGTGTAGGTCTGCAGCAAGTGCGCGATTTGCGCTTGCGCCGCCACCGCCTGGTCGGGCAAGGTGCTGTGTTCAATGGCCAGGGCCAGGCCGTTGCAGGCCTGCACCTCAAAATGCGCCTGGCTTTGCACGCTGGACAAAAGACGGGCAAATTTGTCGCTGGCCACTGTGCCCCGGGTGGCCATCACGCCAATGTGGCCGGTTTGGCTCAGGTTCACGGCGGGTTTGAGCGCAGGCTCTACACCCACCAGTGGCAGCTCAGGGTGCCGTGCGCGCAATTCATGGATGGCCGCTGCGGTGGCGGTGTTGCAGGCCACGACCAGAGCCTTGATGTGGTGCTGCGCCAGCAGGTAATCGGCAATCGCGTGGGTGCGCTGGCGGATGAAGCGTTCGCTTTTTTCACCATAGGGCGCGTGGGCGTTGTCGGCCAGGTAAACAAAGCGCTCGTACGGCAGCGCTTTTTGCAAGGCCTGCAGCACGCTCAGTCCGCCAATGCCGCTGTCAAACACGCCGATGGGGCGCTGGTCAGAGGTCATGGGGTGGCGGGTCTGAAAAAAGGCCGCTTGCGCGGCCTGGTCAAGTTCGGGTGCATCAACCTGCTGTGACGCCGATGCCCTTGAACTCACCCGTGGCAATGCGCTTTTGCCATTCGGCCGGGCCCGTGATGTGGGCGCTGGTGCCGCCCGCATCGACTGCCACCGTCACGGGCATGTCGACCACGTCGAATTCGTAGATGGCTTCCATGCCCATGTCGGCAAAGCCCACCACTTGGGCGTGCTTGATGGCTTTGGACACCAGGTAAGCCGCGCCGCCCACAGCCATCAGGTAAGCGCTCTTGTGTTTCTTGATGGCCTCAATGGCAACGGGGCCGCGCTCGGCCTTGCCGATCATGGCGATCAGGCCGGTTTGCGCCAGCATCATTTCGGTGAAGCCGTCCATGCGGGTGGAGGTGGTGGGACCGGCGGGCCCCACAGCCTCGTCGCCCACGGGGTCGACGGGACCGACGTAATAAATCACGCGGTTCTTGAAACTCACAGGCAAGGGCTCGCCCTTGGCCAACATGTCCTGAATGCGCTTGTGCGCAGCGTCGCGGCCGGTGAGCATCTTGCCGTTGAGCAGCAGGGTCTGGCCGGGTTTCCAGGCAGCGACTTGCTCGGGCGTGAGGTTGTTCAGGTCCACGCGCTGGCTCTTTTCGGTGTCGGCCGTCCAGCCCACGTTGGGCCACAGGTCGAGCGAAGGCGCTTCGAGGTACGTGGGGCCGGAGCCGTCGAGCACAAAATGCGCGTGGCGGGTGGCCGCGCAGTTGGGGATCATGGCCACGGGTTTGCTGGCCGCGTGCGTGGGGTACATCTTGATTTTGATGTCGAGCACAGTGGTCAGGCCGCCCAGGCCTTGCGCGCCAATGCCCAGGGCATTGACCTTGTGGTACAGCTCCAGGCGCATTTCTTCAACTTGGTCGAGCTTTGTGCCTTGGCTGGATTTTTCGAGCAGCTGGTACATGTCCAGGTCGTCCATCAGGCTTTCTTTGGCCAAGAGCACGGCTTTTTCGGCGGTGCCGCCAATGCCGATGCCCAGCATGCCGGGCGGGCACCAG
>JBIKQY010000204.1:0-5299 GCA_044349465.1 Limnohabitans sp.
AACCACTCTGAGCGTGGACGACGCGGCCGAGATTGTGGCGGCGGTCAGGGCGCGCTTTCCGCAGGTTCGCGAGCCCAAGCAGCAAGACATTTGTTATGCCACCCAGAACCGGCAAGACGCCGTCAAGCTGATGAGCCCGATGGTGGACGTGGTGATCGTGGTGGGCAGCCCCACCAGTTCCAACAGCAACCGCCTGCGCGAGCTGGCTGACCGCTTGGGCACGCCCGCTTACATGGTGGACAGCGCGGCCGACCTGCAAGAGGCCTGGTTTGCGGGCACCCAAAAAGTGGGGCTCACAGCCGGTGCCTCGGCCCCGGATGTGCTGGTGCAAGAGGTGATTGCCCGTTTGCGCGCCATGGGCGCGGTGTCGGTGCGTACGCTGGACGGCATTCAGGAAACCATCAAGTTCCCGCTGCCCAAGGGCCTCAAGCTGGATGCCACAGAAAACCCGGAACCCGGCTCACTACAATCCCCCCATGCTTGATATTGTTCTACTCCGCAAAGATCTGGACGCCGTTGTCGCGCGTTTGCAGACCCGTAAAAATCCCCAACTCTTCCTGAATGTGGACGCCTTTCGCGCTTTGGAAGGCGAGCGCAAAACCCTGCAAACCCGCACCGAAGAGCTGCAAAGCCAGCGCAACAGCCTGTCCAAGCAAATTGGCATGCTCAAGGGCAAGGGCCAGCACGCCGAGGCCGATGCGGTCATGGCCCAAGTGGGCGCGATCAAAGACGAGCTGGACGCTTCGGCCCAGCGCCTGGACGTGCTCCAGGCCGAACTGCAAGACCTGCTGCTGGCGGTGCCCAACTTGCCGCACGAGTCGGTGCCAGTGGGCGCGGGCGAAGAAGGCAACGTTGAGGTGCGCCGTTGGGGCACGGTGCGCAACTTTGACTTTGAACTCAAGGACCATGTGGACATCGGCGAAAAGCTGGGCCTGGACTTTGCCACCGGCACCAAGCTGACCGGCTCGCGTTTCACCTTCATGCGCGGCCCGGTGGCGCGTTTGCACCGGGCGCTGGCGCAGTTCATGCTGGACGTGCAGACCAGCCAGCACGGTTACACCGAGTGCTACACCCCCTACATCGTGAACGCCGACACGCTGCGCGGCACAGGCCAGTTGCCCAAGTTCGAAGCAGATTTGTTTGCCGCCAACAAAGGCGGCCAAGAGGGCGAAGAAAGCCAAGCGCTTTACTTGATCCCCACGTCAGAAGTGACGCTGACCAACGTGGTGCGCGACGACGTGTTGTTCGAATCTGATTTGCCCATCAAGCTCACGGCGCACACCCCGTGCTTCCGGTCTGAAGCGGGCAGCGGCGGGCGCGATGTGCGCGGCCTGATCCGCCAGCACCAGTTTGACAAGGTCGAGATGGTGCAGATCGTGCACCCCGAGCACAGCTACGAGGCGCTCGAAGCCATGACCGGCCACGCCGAGGCTATTTTGCAAAAGCTGGGCCTGCCCTACCGCGTGATGAGCCTGTGCACCGGCGACATGGGCTTTGGCGCCAGCAAGACCTATGACCTGGAAGTCTGGGTGCCCGCGCAAAACACCTACCGCGAGATCAGCTCGGTGTCGAACTGCGAGGCTTTCCAGGCGCGCCGTTTGCAGGCACGCTTCAAAAACGCCCAAGGCAAAAACGAGTTGGTGCACACCCTGAACGGTTCTGGCTTGGCCGTGGGCCGCGCGCTGGTGGCGGTGCTGGAGAACTACCAAAACGCCGACGGCTCGGTCACCGTGCCTGAAGTGCTGCGTTCTTACATGGGCGGCTTGGAGACGCTTTCGGCCTGATAGAATATCGGCTTCGACAAACGAAACCGAACCAGGAGAGGTGGCAGAGTGGTCGAATGTACCTGACTCGAAATCAGGCGTAGGGGCGACCCTACCGAGGGTTCGAATCCCTCCCTCTCCGCCAGAACAAAGACCTCAAACCTGCTCAGCAGGCCTTGAGGCAGCCTCAGGCCCCGCACCACGCGGGGCTTTTTGCTATGGGCTCCTGACTGCGACCTCTCGCATCAGCCCGGCAAAGTCGTCTCAAACCCCGTTTGTCTCAAAACCTCATGACTTTTTCGGACTTGGTTCCGAGCCGTGAATTTGCGGGTTTGTGCAAAATGGGCTCTGAACCAAGTTGAATGAAATTTCGTTCTTCAAGTTGATTCATGCTCGACTGATATGCAATCAATAAAATTCAACATTTGAATTTTTTGTAATAAACCGGAGCATCCATGAGGGCAATTGAACAAACCTTGACGATGAAGGACTAAATCTTTAAAATTAAAATTCATGAAAAAGTTCTTGGCAATCTTCCTGCTAGTTCTGTTGCCCTTGCAGTTCAGTTGGGCAGCAATGGCAAGCTATTGCGAGCACGAAACCAGTGTGACTGCCACGCACCCTGGTCACCACACCCATGACCATGCGTCAGTTGACCAGAAAGAGTCCAGCAAAAACTCACCCCAATCGACGGGCATGGACCATGACTGTGCCACTTGCCATATGGGTTGTGCAGCTGCTCTGGTCAACGATCTGAACACGACCACAGCAGCGGTCTCTGACGATAATCCACTTCACCCTCAGGTGATTGTTTCTCAGCTTTCAAGAGAACGTCCTGAGCGGCCTAATTGGCCCGTGCTTGCCTGATCGGCGAGTCTCGGGTTTCTCCACCTCTTTTCGAATCCCCTGTGCGCGAGTGAGCATGACGCTTTTTGCGTTTTGCCTCATCGCCTAGCGACGTGTTGTCGCTGCTCGCTGATCTCCTTGGATGTTTTCACCATTGGAGATGAGCTATGAGTTTGTACAAAAAAAGATCGACACCGATTCGAATCGCGCTGTCGGTCATGACCCTGAGTGGCTTGGTGCTGACGGCCCAAGCACAAGGCACATCCGCCGCCGCGTTGAGTGGCTCGGTGTCCTTGAAAAATGTTTTCGATACGGCGTGGCAAAGGCAGCCCGAGGCGCACGCGCTTCAATCGCGTCGCGATGCAGCCCAGGCCCAGGCCAAAGCCGCATTGATGCTGTCTCCCGAGCCACCCTCGCTGGATATCAGTCAGCGATCGGACCAGATGACTGGCAACAACGGTTCGCGTGAAACCGAGGTGGGAATTGCCATTCCCATTTGGCTACCCGGGCAACGCACGGCCAGTACCGATCTGGCGCAGGCTGAAATCTCGTTGGTTGAGCGCAAGCTGCTCGCCTCACAACTGCGGCTCGCCGCTTCCGTCAGGGATGCTTGGTGGGGCTGGTTGCGAGCTCGCGTCGATGCTGAACTGGCGAGCGAACAACTGGCTAATTCGCAACGCCTCGCCGCTGATGTTGCTAAACGTACCAGCGCGGGTGATCTGGCCAAGTCGGACCGGCATCAAGCCGAAGGCGCTCTAGCTGCGGCCCAGGCGCATGCTGCCCAAGCTCAAGCGGCCTCTGCCGCAGCCTTGGCACAAGTGATGTCGTTGGCAGGCAGAACGGCTCAGGCTGACTTGATAGCCAACGCTGCAGCTGAACCGACCCCCAGTTCGGCTATATCAGTTGGTCATCCCTTGTTGGCTGAACTGGAGGACCGCATCACGATGGCCGAGCGGACGGCTCAGCTGATCAGCACCCAGAAGCGATCCAACCCGGAACTCACGGTGGCCACAACGCGCGGTCGTGGGGCATTTGGAGACCGCTATGGCCAGACTGTGCTCATCGGCATTCGAGTGCCGTTTGGTTCAGGGCCCAGGTATGACGCTCGTATCGCGACGGCACAGGCAGAGGCTATTGAAGTGCAGTCAAAGCTGATCCTTGAGAGGGACCAAATTCAAGCTGATCAAAGAGGCGCTGCTTCTCGCCTAGAGGCTGTAAGAACCCAACTCGTCGCCGCGCAACGACGAGAAATGCTGGCCAACGAGTCCCGAGGTTTTTTCGACAAGTCGTTCAGGCTGGGCGAGACAGATCTGCCCACACGCTTGCGCATTGAGGCCGAGGCTGCAGAGGCCGCGCGACAAGCGGCTCGAAGCCGAATTGACCTAGCCTCCGCCATTTCGGCATTGCGGCAGTCCTTGGGCTTGCTGCCCGAGTGATGCTGACACCCTTCAAAATTTCAAGGAACACCATGAATTTAATTCATTCAACAGCCGCCACTCTCTTGGCGCTGATCTTCACACTGCTTAGTCCCATGGCCATTGCCGGTGCGGGTCACGACCATGGAGAAGCTGCTCCAAAAGCACAGGGCACAGCACTGCCGCGTTTCGTCGCGGTTTCAGAGGATCTGGAAATGGTTGGCATCGTCAATGGCAAGCAGCTGACGATTTACCTGGACCGTTTTAAAGACAACAGTCCCGTCAATGACGCTCAAATTGACATTGACATCGAAGGCAGCAAATACAAAGCTGAAAAACACGGCGTAGGTGAATACGAAGTCATCCTCAAGGACACGCTCAAACCTGGCGTCATTGCCATCACCGCAACCATTCAGGCCGGTGAACTGAACGACCTGCTGACTGGCGAACTCGATTTGCACGAGGACGAAGATGAACCTGTCAGTGGTTCTTCTTGGAAAGGCATCGCCCTGTGGATCGGCGGGGGGTTATTGGCCCTGATGGCATTAGCCGTGATCGTTCGCTTTCGTCAACAAGCTCGTACGGCCTAAGGAGCCTCAGCATGAAAACAATCAACACTTCAAAAAAACGTTACTGGATGGCACTGGCCACTGCTTTGACCCTTGCAGGTGCTGCGCTGCCTACGTACGCGGGCGAAGGCCATGACCACGGCGCTGCGCCTGCGACGGCCAATGCCAATGGTCCACAGCGCATGGCCGATGGCAGCGTGTTTCTGCCCAAACCAGCCCAACGCCAACTGAATGTGCGCACGATGGTGGTGGAAACCGCTGAGCTGCCACGCGCCTTTGAACTCAATGGTCAGGTACTGATGGACCCCAACGCTGGGGGCAAAGTCCAGCCCATCAACGCCGGACGCATAGAACCCGGCCCTAATGGCCTGCCCAACGCAGGGCAAACCGTCAAGAAGGGACAGGTCTTGGCCTACGTCGTCCCTGCGTTCGCCCCCCTGGAGCGGGCCAGCCAGTTGACTCAATTGGCCGAATTTCGCGCTGCCAAAGCGCTTGCTGAAAAGCGTTTGGCACGTTTGCGCGAGTTGTCGGACACGGTGCCGCGCAAGGAAGTGGAAGCCGCAGAGAGTGAGGTGCTCAGCCTGACCGATCGCATGTCGGCCGTCGGTGGCGGCCTCAGCAGCAAAGAAGCACTGGTCGCGCCCGTTTCTGGCGTGATTGCCTCGGCGCATGTCGTGGCAGGCCAAGTGGTGGACACGCGGGACTT
>JBIKQY010000205.1:0-5289 GCA_044349465.1 Limnohabitans sp.
CCAGTGTAAAAAAGAATACGCTCTGTCGTCGTGGTCTTGCCAGCGTCAATGTGCGCTGAAATACCGATGTTGCGATAGCGCTCGATGGGGGTGATGCGAGCCATAAATTTCTCCAATGATTAAGTACCAAAGCCCGCCACCCCAATGGGGCCAGCGGGCTGGCTTCTGACAGTGTCGGGTCTCTTGATGAAACCCGTGTGAATCAGAAGCGGAAGTGCGAGAACGCCTTGTTGGCTTCGGCCATGCGGTGAACTTCGTCACGCTTTTTCATGGCACCGCCACGGCCTTCGTTGGCCTCGAGCAGTTCGTTGGCCAAACGCAGAGCCATCGACTTCTCGCCGCGCTTGCGTGCGGCTTCTTTGATCCAGCGCATCGACAGGGCCAGGCGACGAACAGGGCGCACTTCAACAGGCACCTGGTAGTTCGCACCACCCACACGGCGGGATTTGACTTCCACCATGGGCTTGACGTTGTTGATGGCAATGGAGAACAGCTCGACAGGGTCTTTGCCTGTTTTCTTTTCCATGGTTTCCAAGGCACCGTAAATGATGCGCTCAGCAACCGCTTTTTTGCCGCCTTCCATGATCACGTTCATGAACTTGGACAACTCGACATTGCCGAACTTGGGATCCGGCAGGATTTCACGTTTAGGGACTTCGCGACGACGTGGCATATTTCACCTCATATTGCTTCAGTTGGTATCTTTTCAGACACCGCGAGCGTTATTCAAAACAGCTCACTTACTCGACCCACCTGGACAATTCCGGGCTTCGGGTCACTTCGCTGATTCACCGCGCCACGCGGGAAACAGCACCGAAAAATTTCAACCTGTGAGGGTTTACTTGGCCTTTGGCTTCTTCGCGCCGTACTTGGAGCGAGACTGCTTGCGGTCTTTCACGCCTTGCAGGTCCAAAGAACCGCGGACGATGTGGTAACGCACACCGGGCAAGTCTTTGACACGACCACCGCGCACCAGAACAACAGAGTGCTCTTGCAGGTTGTGGCCTTCACCGCCGATGTAAGAGATGACCTCAAAACCGTTGGTCAAGCGCACTTTGGCAACTTTACGCAGAGCGGAGTTAGGCTTTTTAGGCGTTGTGGTGTACACACGGGTGCAGACACCACGACGCTGTGGAGAGTTTTGCATCGCAGGGCTTTTGGACTTGATCGTTTCGACCTCGCGCCCCTGACGCACCAATTGATTGATGGTTGGCATTGTTTGTAACGTCCCTAAACGTTGAATTTAGACAAAAGAAACTTCCCCGCCCCAAAAGCGGAAAAGCCCGCCAGTATAACCGCGTGATGGGCCGCGTGGCAAGTTATCCACAATTTCTCGGCGCTATATGGCTATGGCCGCTCTTGCGCATCACTTGATCCACAGCCTCACAGCGTCCCAAGCGCGGCCCAACACGCCGGCTTGCTCGACAGGCTCAAGCACCACCAAAGGCACTTCGAACAAGGGTTTATCACCCTGCATCACCTTCAGGCTGCCCACGGCCTGCCCTTTGGCAAAAGGCGCAACCAAAGGGTCCGGGCGTACCACTTGGGTTTTGAGCTGCGCGGCGCTGCCCGCAGGAACTGCTACCACCAAGGGACGCACCGAGCCCAGTTTGACCACGGGTTGTTTGCCTTTCCAGACCGGCGGCGTGACCACAGCCTGGTTGCCTTCAAAGAGCTTGACCGCATCAAAGGCGGCATAACCCCAATTGAGCAGCTTTTGGCTCTCATTGGCACGGGCGTTTTCACTGTCGGCGCCCAACACCACACTCAGCAAGCGGCGCGTGCCCACATTGGGCAGCTCGCGCTTGGCTGAGGCCACCAGGCAGTAACCCGCGGCCTGGGTATGGCCGGTTTTCAGGCCATCCACACTGGCGTCGCGAAACAACAACAGGTTGCGGTTGGTGTCATTGGCCGCTGGAGTGCCTTCATAGCGGTATTTCTTGATGGCGTAATAAGGCACGTAATCCGGGAAATCGCGCATCAAGCGCGTGGCCAGCAACGCCAGGTCACGGGCGGTGGTGGTGTGGCCTGGGGCTGTGAGGCCTTCGGGATTTTTGTAATGTGTGTTGAGCATGCCCAAAAAGACCGCCTGGTCATTCATCAGCTGCACAAACCGCTCGACGCTGCCCGCCACCCCTTCGGCTAAAGCCACCGTCGCGTCGTTGCCCGACTGGACAATCATGCCTTTGATCAAGTCCTCCACCGGCACCTTCATCTTGGGATCGATGAACATGCGCGAGCCGGGCATCTTCCAGGCGCGTTCGGACACCGTCAAAGTCTGCTTGATGTCGATCTTGCGGTTTTTCAGGGCGTCAAAGACCAAATAGGCTGTCATCAACTTGGTCAGCGACGCGGGCTCCACAGCCATGTCGGGGTCTTTGGCCGCCAGCACCTGATTGGCGGTCACATCCATCAGCAAATAGGCTTTTACGGCCATTTCGGGCGCTTGTGGCATCTGGGCCTGGGCAACCCAAGAGACGACGGCCAGCCCAGTGCCAACCAAAAGTTTCAAAAATGTGTTCATGCGCTCGTTTGTCATTCAGGGATGGGTTATCAGGGGCGACCCGAATCGGGTTGCGCACTGGGTGTATCGATCAAAAAAGGGCCTTGGGTGCCAAGCCTGGCAGTCAAGCCCTCAGGTGGCGCACCACCAAGGATTTGAGAAGGGGCAATTGTCCGTGAAAGAAGTGCTCACATCCGGGAATCACCGTGATGGGCAAGGATTGAGGGCGGGCCCAGTCCATCACGCTGGCCAGCGGTACCGTGTCGTCCTGCTCGCCATGCAGCACCAGGCAGCGCTCGTGCAAATCGGGGGCCACTGGGGCCACCGCAAAGCGTGACGCTGCCGTGCCCACCAACACCAGTTGCTGCGGGGGGCGTTGATCGCTCAAGGCCTGCACCACATGGCTGGTGACAAAAGCGCCAAAGGAAAACCCGGCCAACGCCAGAGGGCCGTCTGGCGCCACCTGCATGATGAGTTGCTGCATGTCGATGGCTTCACCTCGGCCTTCATCGTAGGTGCCCTCGCTCGCGCCCACGCCCCGGAAATTGAAGCGCACGGCTCGCCAGCCGCTCTGCACAAAAGCACGCGCCAAGGTTTGTACGACCTTGTTTTGCATGGTGCCGCCAAACAAGGGGTGGGGGTGGGCAATCACGGCCGTGCCCTGCGCTGCGCCATCTGTCGGCTCGTCCAGCAAAGCTTCGATGCGCCCTGCCTGGCCTTGCAGACTGAGCGTGCGGGTCATGGCGTTCATCAACGCCCCAAGTGCTCGGGGGTCACCAAACGCTGGACCACCTGGCCGTTTTTCAAATGCGACTCGACGATCTCGTCGATGTCACTTGTGTCCACATAGCTGTACCAAACGCCCTCCGGGTACACCACGGCCACCGGCCCGCCCGCGCAGCGGTCCAAGCAACCGGCCTTGTTGACCCGAACTTCGCCGGGACCGGCCAGGCCGAGTTCTTTCACGCGGGACTTGCAGTGGTCAAAGGCGGCCTGGGCGTTTTGTTGCGCGCAACAGGCCTCGTTGTTTTTGCGCTCGTTCAGGCAAAAAAAGATGTGGCGCTTGAAATAGGGGCTGGGGGATTGGGTGGTCATCCGGCAATTTTAGGCCCCCGCTTGTGGGTGAGGATTCACCCGACTCAGGAAAGGCTGGGCCAGGACAGTCGGCGCACCAAGTACACCAGCAAAGCATAGGGCCACAACCAACCCACCCACTGAATCAGTCCATGAAACCGAATAAAGCGCCCCTGCTCCCAAGTTTGCAGCGTCAAGGAAAAGTACACATCGGCCGATGCGCTGTTGAGCAAACTCAGCTGCAACACCAAAGCCGCCAAAGCCAACACCCAGCAAAGCCGGGGTGGGCACAAAGACAGCACCGCCACACCCGCCAAGGCCCAGGCAAAGCCTTTGAACACCTCGGGGCTGACCCAACCCCACGCGTGGGTGGGACCGTATGTCAAAGCGGCCGACAAGGCGCTGGCCAACAAACCCACGGCCAGACACACCGCAGCCACCACCCAGCGCTGCGGCCTGCGGCGCACCACGCCATACGCCAGCAAACAGGGCAGAAGCAAACCGACGGTCACACACAAGGTCTCGGTTAACGGCAATAAAGGCTGCAGTTCTGCCGTGCGAACGGGCCACCAATCCAGCCAGGGGGTGTCTTGTAACCACTCAATCCAAGCGTTCTCTACGCGTTCAAACACATGGCCCAAACCGAACGGTACGGGCGCCGGAAACAACAAGGCCAATGGCCACAGGGCCAACAAGGCCAGGGCACCACTGGCCTCGGACTCAAACCAGCGGTCCCTGAAACGGCCCCAGCGATCGAGCAACCCCGCCCAAGCCAAGCCGCGTGCCCCCACGGCCCCCGCCCAGGCTCCAGCCACGTTCAACACCCAATCGAGGTTGGAAGGCACCCGCACCGGCAGAAACATCTGCATCGACTCCATCGCCAAGGACAAGGCAGCGGCGACCAAGGCCGCCATGGTCACAGCTGGCCAGTGTCGGCGGCTGCGGTGCACGGCCAGCGCCAGCAAAAACCCCAAAGGCGCATAGCCCAGCACGTTGGAAAAAACGTCAAACCCGGTCCAGTAGCGTGGCCAGGGTGCCACCAGGAACGACCAGGACAGCAGGCCCTGAAAGCGCCAGTTATCGAACGGGTACAGGCTGGCGTAGACGATCAGCACCGCATACAGCCAAAACAATGGCCAGGCGGTTGTTTTGCGCCAAGTGGGCTTGCGCATGAGCCTCGCGGGTCAGCCCTTAAAAAGGCTTAACCACCACCAACACGACCGCGGCGAACATCATCAACACAGGCGCTTCGTTGAACCAACGGAACCAGACATGGCTGCGCTGCATCTGGCCGTTTTCAAACTTCCGCAAGAGCACACCGCAACTGTGGTGGTAACCCAACAAAGCCAGCACGATCAGCAGCTTGGCATGCATCCAGCCTTGGCCCGGCCCCATGCCTATGCCGTAGTAAAGCCAAAGCCACAGGCCCAACGCCAAGGCCGGAACGGCCAGGATGGTCATGAAACGGTAGAGTTTGCGCGCCATCAGCAGCAGGCGATCGCGCTCGGCGGCCGAGTCGGCCGGCACCATGGCCAGGTTGACATAGATGCGCGGCAAGTAAAACAGGCCCGCAAACCAGCTGGCAATGAAAACGATGTGAAGGGCTTTGATCCAGAGCATGCGTCGAGTGTAGCCAGAGATGCCCCTACCCAAGGCCTGTTCTCCGGGCAAAAAAAACCCCCGGCCAAGGGCCGAGGGTGGGAAGCCTTTTT
>JBIKQY010000206.1:0-5219 GCA_044349465.1 Limnohabitans sp.
TCCCAGTCCACGCTGGCCGATATGGGGTATTGGGTGGACTGGACCGCTTTGCTGGGCATGGCCGCAGGTGTGGGCGTGGCGGCAGCGGTACTGCTGTGGCCCGTGCTGGCGATGCGCCAGCGCTGAAAGCGCCAAGCTTTCAGGCCTTGGGCCAGTGCATGCCAAAGCGCTGGGCCAGGTGGCTTTCGGCTTCTTCGAGCATGAAGTAGCGAAACGACTCGGCAGCGGGCGACAGCATTTTGGATTGGGTGTGCACCACGTTCCATGAGCGGACCACAGGCGCGCCTTCCACATCGAGCATGCGGATCAGCTTGTGCTCCAGTTCCAGGCCAATCGTGTGCAATGACAAAAAGCCCAGGCCCAGCCCGGCCATCACGGCCTGCTTGATGATCTCGTTGCTGTGCAGCTGGATTTTCATGCGCGGCTCGACGTGGGTGTCTTCAAAGAACTTTTCCATGGCGGCGCGGGTGCCCGCGCCTTTTTCGCGCACGATGAAGTCGTAGGGCCGCAGGTCTTCCACACGCAAGTGATCCCGCTGGGCCAGCGGGTGGTTCACGGCGGAGACAAACACATGGGGGTGGGCCGCAAAAGGCTCGGCCCTTGTTTGCAGCTCTTTGGGGGGGCGTCCCATCACGGCGATGTCGACCTCGCTGTTTTGCAGCATGCTGACGAGTTGGTCGCGGTTGCCAATTAGGATCTGGATGTCCACACCCGGATGCAGGTTGCGAAAGTTGGCCAACATATTCATCAAAAAATACTTGGCAGTACTAACAAAACCAATCGTCAGCACGCCAGTCTCTGCCCGCTGCAATCGGGCTGCGGCGTCTTCGGCGTCTTTGACAGTGGCCAGAATTTTGCGGGCATAAACCAGCATGTACTCGCCCGTGGTGGTTAGGCTCACTTGCTTGCCGCGCCGATCAAACAAGGGCATGCCCACATGGCCTTCGAGCTCCTTGACCTGCATGGTCACGGCGGGGGGCGTCAGGTGCAGATTTTCGGCAGCGCGCACAAAGCTCAGGTGACGGGCCACCTCGTTGAACACGCGAAGTTGGCGGAAGGTGGCGTTTTTCATCGGTCAGGTCCTGGATCAAGCGGGGCAGGGCAAGTGCAAATTATGGACGGTGCTCAAACAACCAGGCCTTGAAGGCCAGTGCCGCTGGCGACTGGCGCTTGCCCCGGGGGTAGACCAGGTGCCAGCGCCGGATGAGGGGAAAGCCCATGACGTCGAGCTGGACCAGTTCGCCCAAAGCCAATTCGGCGTCGAGTGTGGATGCCGACAGCACGGCCAGCCCCAGTCCGCCCGAGACGGTTTTTTTGATCGCCTCGTTGCTGCCCAGCTCCAGCCGGTTGATGGGCGTGAGGCCGTATTCGTTAAAAAACCGCTCCATGGTCAAGCGCGTGCCCGAACCCGGCTCGCGCATGATGAAGGGCTCATGGCGCAGCCGCTCGGGGCGGATGCGGCGTTTGCCCGCCAGCGGGTGGGTGGGCGGTGCCACCATGACCAAGGGGTTGTCGGCAAAGGCTTCGCAAAACACGTCCATGTGCTCGGGGGGTTGGCCCATGATGTAAAGGTCGTCTTGGTTTTGCGACAGACGCTGCAGCAGGTTTTCGCGGTTGCCCACCACCATGGCCACGTCGATGCCGGGGTGCTCCGCGCAAAAGCCGCCCAGCAGTTTGGGCACGGTGTATTTGACGGTGGTGAGGATGGCAATTTTCAGGCTGCCGCGCTCCACGCCTTGCAGCGCCGCCAGGTCGTCGCTGAGCAGGTCCATGCGCCGGGCGATGTCCTGGCAGGCCTCGGCCAGGATCTTGCCTGCGGCCGTCAGAAAAATCTTTTTGCCCAGTTGCTCAAACAAGGGCTGACCCACGGTTTCAGCCAGTTGCTTGACTTGCAACGACAAGGTTGGGGGTGAGAGGTGCAATGCCTCAGCCGCCCGGGCAAAGCTGTTGTGCTCGGCCACGGCCTGAAAAATCCGCAGCTGATGCAAGGTGGCGTGTCTCAGGTTCATTGATTTAGTAAAGTAAATGATGATGATCTAAACATTTTACTTTTACTTATTGTCAGTTTGTCTAAAAATTCGCATCAGTTCAGAGCACCACGGTCCCACTTGCCCTACGCAAAGCCTCGGTCACTTTGGGCAACTCAGCCAGACATTCAACTTTCAACAGGAGCACAACGCATGGCCACCAAAACCTACAACGCCGGTGTCAAGGATTACCGCAGCACCTACTGGGAACCCCACTACACGCCCAAGGACACCGACATCCTGGCCTGTTTCAAGATCACCCCACAAGCGGGCGTGCCCCGCGAAGAAGTCGCCGCTGCGGTGGCCGCTGAATCGTCGACCGGCACTTGGACCACAGTGTGGACCGACTTGCTCACCGATCTGGACCATTACAAGGGCCGCGCTTACAGAATTGAGGACGTGCCGGGCGACGACACCTGTTTTTACGCCTTCGTGGCCTACCCCATCGACCTGTTCGAAGAGGGCTCCATCGTCAACGTGTTGACCTCCTTGGTGGGCAACGTGTTCGGCTTCAAGGCGCTGCGCGCCCTGCGCTTGGAAGACGTGCGTTTCCCCATCGCTTACGTCAAAACCTGTGGCGGCCCACCCGCCGGTATCCAGGTCGAGCGCGACCGCTTCAACAAATACGGCCGCCCCTTGCTGGGCTGCACCATCAAACCTAAGCTGGGCCTGTCGGCCAAGAACTACGGCCGTGCCGTGTACGAATGCTTGCGCGGTGGTTTGGACTTGACCAAGGACGACGAGAACGTCAACAGCCAACCCTTCATGCGCTGGCGCGACCGTTTTGAATTCGTCGTTGAAGCCTGTCAAAAGGCCGAACGCGAGACCGGTGAGCGCAAAGGCCACTACCTCAACGTGACCTCGCCCACGGTAGAAGAAATGTTCAAGCGGGCTGAATTCGCCAAGGAACTGGGCGCTCCGATCATCATGCACGACTTCTTGACGGGGGGCTTTACCGCCAACACCAGTTTGGCCAACTGGTGCCGCGACAACGGCATGCTGCTGCACATCCACCGCGCCATGCACGCCGTGCTCGACCGCAACCCGCACCACGGCATCCACTTCCGCGTCCTCAGCAAGTGTTTGCGCCTGTCGGGTGGTGACCACCTGCACTCGGGCACCGTGGTGGGCAAGCTCGAAGGCGACCGCGAAGCCACCTTGGGCTGGATCGACATCATGCGCGACAGTTTCATCAAGGAAGACCGCAGCCGCGGCATTTTCTTTGACCAAGACTTCGGCTCCATGCCCGGCATGTTCCCCGTCGCCTCGGGCGGCATCCACGTCTGGCACATGCCCGCGCTGGTGAACATTTTTGGCGACGACTCCTGTTTGCAGTTCGGTGGTGGCACCTTGGGTCACCCATGGGGCAACGCGGCCGGCGCTTGCGCCAACCGCGTGGCGGTCGAGGCCTGCGTCAAAGCGCGCAACGAGGGCGTAGCTGTTGAGAAAGAAGGCAAAGCCGTGCTCAGCGAAGCCGCCAAGCACTCGCCCGAACTCAAGATCGCCATGGAAACCTGGAAAGAAATCAAGTTCGAATTCGACACCGTCGACAAGCTCGACATCGCCCACAAGTGATTGAACCCATTATTTTTAGGAGCCACTCATGCAAGACTACACCTCACGCCTGTCCGACCCCGCCAGCCGAAAGTTCGAGACTTTTTCTTACCTGCCGCCCATGACCGATGCAGAGATCCGCAAGCAAGTGGAGTACCTGGTCAAGAAAGGCTGGAACCCCGCCATTGAGCACACCGAACCCCAGTACCTGATGGACTCCTACTGGTACATGTGGAAGCTGCCGATGTTTGGCGAGACCGATGTGGACAAGGTTTTGGCCGAAGCCGCCGCTTGCCGCCAAGCCAATCCGGACAACCACATCCGCTTGATTGGCTACAACAACTTCTCCCAATCGCAGGGCACAGCGATGGTGATTTACCGCGGAAAAACCGTGTAAGTCCCCTTTGGAGCCTGCACCGCCATCCGTGGTGCAGGGTTCAATGTCAAGGTGCCGCCGAAAGAAGCGCGCCTTGACATTGAATGGCACCGGGCACTGTCAGCCCTGATCTGCGGAGACCAACATGAGCGAAACACTCGACGCCTACCGCGTCGCCCAGCAACCCTACTACCGTCCCGTGGCCGACGAGGTCGAGCTGTTCGAAGCCGCCTATTCGGTGCGCATGCCCATGATGCTCAAAGGCCCCACCGGCTGTGGCAAAACGCGGTTTGTGGAGCACATGGCTTGGAAGTTAAATAAGCCCCTGATCACCGTGGCCTGCAACGAAGACATGACCGCCAGCGACCTGGTCGGCCGGTTCTTGCTGGACGCCAACGGCACCCGCTGGCAAGACGGCCCCTTGGCGGTGGCTGCGCGCCATGGTGCCATTTGTTACCTCGATGAAGTGGTCGAGGCGCGCCAAGACACCACCGTGGTGATCCATCCCTTGACCGACAACCGCCGCGTCTTGCCCCTGGAGAAGAAGGGCGAGCTGTTACAAGCCCACCCCGATTTTCAAATCGTCATCTCTTACAACCCCGGCTACCAAAGCCTGATGAAAGACTTGAAGCAGTCGACCAAACAACGTTTTGGTGCGCTGGACTTTAACTACCCCGAACACGACATCGAAACCGAAATCGTCGCGCACGAAACCGGTGTCAGCAGTGACGTGGCTGGCAAGTTGGTGGGCATTGCCGAGCGTGCCCGCAACCTCAAGGGCCATGGCCTCGATGAAGGCATTTCCACCCGCATGTTGATCTATGCGGGCAGCTTGATTGCCCAAGGTGTGGCCGCACAAGCCGCTTGCCGAGTGGCCTTGGTGCGTCCGATCACCGACGACCCCGACATGCGCGACGCACTGGATGCGGCTGTGGCGACCTTCTTCTGAAGCAGGCCAGCCCATGTCGGTGCACCTTCAAGACCACGCCGAATGGGTCGAGCAGCTCGACCCCTCGTCTGTGGCCTTGCTCACCCACACTTGGCCAGAGGCCGCCAAGGTGTTTTCGGCCAGAGGTCTGGACAATTACGTGAAAGGCGCGGCCGCTTTGCGCGGCTTGGGGCGCGGCCATGAGTTGGTCAACGCCTGGATCGATGGCGCGCCCCAGGTGGCCAAAGAGATTGGCGAAGACGTGGTCGGTGAGCTGGCCACCACCGCCCTCATGCTGGCCTCCAAAACCTCGGGTTCGGTGATCGAGTTGGTG
>JBIKQY010000207.1:0-5162 GCA_044349465.1 Limnohabitans sp.
CGACAACATCGCCCAGATCGTGGCCGCCGGTGCCGACACCTGTGTGGCGGGCAGTGCGGTGTTTGGTGCGCCCGATGCCGACGGCGGCTACCGGGGCGTGATGCAAGCGCTCAAGCAAGCCGCTTTGTCCTGAGCCCGATTTCGATTCGCTACTTTTTAAAAAACTTCAGAGAGTGTTTGCCCCATGTCCTTGAGCCCCCGCACCACCCCCACGCTGACGCAGTACCTGATCGAAGAGCGCCGGCGATTTCCGGACGCCAGTGGCGACTTCAACGCCTTGATTCTGGATGTGGCCATGGCTTGCAAAGCCATTGCCAAATCGGTGGCCTATGGCGCATTGGCCGACATGTATGGCAACCATGCGGCCGACGCAGGCGGCAGCATCAACGTGCAGGGCGAAACCCAGAAAAAGCTCGACGTGGTCAGCAACGAACTGTTCATCCGCATGAACGAGTGGGGTGGTCACCTGGCGGGCATGGCGTCTGAAGAGATGGACCTGCCCTACGACATTCCGCCGCAACACCCCCGTGGCAAATACCTGCTGGTGTTTGACCCGCTGGATGGCTCCAGCAACATCGACGTGAACGTGTCGGTGGGCAGCATTTTCAGTGTGCTGCGTGCCCCCGATGCCACCGCTAAAGGCGGTCCCTTGACCGAGGCCGATTTCTTCCAGCCGGGTACCCGCCAGATTGCCGCAGGTTACGCCTTGTACGGACCCACCACCATGCTGGTGCTCAGCGTGGGCAATGGCGTGGTGGGCTTCACACTCGACCCGGTGATGGGCGAGTTCATGTTGACCCACCCCGAGCTGCGCGTGCCCGAAGACACGCAGGAATTCGCCATCAACGCCTCCAACAGCCGCTTTTGGGAAGCGCCGGTCAAGCGCTATGTGGACGAGTGCCTGGCCGGCAAAACCGGTCCGCGTGGCAAGGACTTCAACATGCGCTGGATCGCCTCCATGGTGGCCGAGGCCCACCGCATCTTGATGCGCGGCGGCGTGTTCATGTACCCGCGCGACACCAAAGACCCGAGTAAGCCCGGCCGCTTGCGCTTGTTGTACGAGGCCAACCCGGTCGGCTTCATCATGGAGCAAGCCGGTGGCCGCGCCAGCACCGGTCAAGTGCCCATGCTGAGCGTGCAGCCCACCAGCTTGCACCAGCGCATTGGCTTGGTGTTTGGCTCCAAAAACGAGGTCGAGCGCATCGAGCGTTACCACGCCGAGCCCCCCAAACAAGACAGCTTTGCCCCGCTGTTTGCCGAGCGCAGCTTGTTCCGCGATTGAGCCGCCCTCAGGGCAAGCACCGAATTTCAAAACTACAAGGAGATCTCCATGTCTGAACGCCACCCCATCATTGCCATCACCGGCTCCAGCGGCGCGGGCACGTCCACCGTGACGCGCACTTTTTCCAACATCTTCCGCCGCGAAGGCGTGAAGGCGGCCATCATCGAAGGCGACAGTTTTCACCGCTATGACCGCAAGGAAATGAAGATCCGTCAGGCCGATGCCGAAACGCAGGGCAACAAGAACTTCAGCCACTTTGGCTCTGACAACAACCTGTTTGGTGACATTGAAAAGCTCTTTCGCGATTACAGCCAAACTGGGCAGGGTCAGTCGCGCAAATACCTGCACAACGCCGAAGAAGCAGCCCCTTACAAGCAAGAGTCAGGCACCTTCACGCCCTGGGAAGCCTTGCCACAAGACACCGACATGCTGTTTTACGAAGGCCTGCACGGCGCGGTGGTCACGTCCGAGCACAACATCGCGCAATACCCTGATTTGCGGGTGGGTGTGGTGCCGGTCATCAACCTGGAGTGGATTCAAAAACTCTGGCGCGACAAACACCAGCGCGGCTACAGCACCGAGGCGGTGA
Organism: Limnohabitans sp.; assembly: GCA_044349465.1. Taxonomy (GTDB): domain Bacteria; phylum Pseudomonadota; class Gammaproteobacteria; order Burkholderiales; family Burkholderiaceae_C; genus Limnohabitans_A. Next base: position 1,872 of record JBIKQY010000207.1, read on the forward strand.
CCGATACTATTCTTCGCCGCATGCCCGACTATGTGAACTACATCGTGCCGCAGTTTGAGCACACGCATGTCAACTTCCAACGCGTGCCCATGGTGGACACCTCCAACCCCTTCATCTCGCGCGACATCCCGTCGGCCGACGAGAGCATGGTGGTGATCCGCTTTGCCAACCCCAAGGGCATCGATTTTCAGTACCTGTTGAGCATGATCAATGACTCCTGGATGAGCCGTGCCAATACCATCGTGGTTCCTGGCGGCAAGATGGAAATCGCTATGCAACTGATCTTCACGCCCTTTGTCTGGCGCATGATGGAGCGCCGCAAACGGGCGCTGGGTCAGGCTTGAGCAGGAGCACACACATGAGCACACCTTTGAGCACCCCGCACCCCACACCCGATATGGCCCAGCGCATGGCCAACGCCGTGCGCATGCTGGCCGTGGATGCGGTGGAAGCCGCCAAATCTGGTCACCCTGGCGCCCCCATGGGCATGGCCGACATTGCCGAAGTGCTGTGGAACCGCCACCTGCAGCACAACCCCGTCAACCCACAATGGGCCAACCGCGACCGCTTTGTGCTGTCCAACGGTCACGGTTCGATGTTGATCTATGCCTTGCTGCACCTGACCGGTTACGACCTGCCCATGGCCGAGCTGAAAAAGTTCCGCCAACTGCACAGCAAAACCCCGGGTCACCCCGAGGTCGACATCACCCCGGGTGTGGAAACCACCACCGGCCCTTTGGGCCAGGGCATCACCAACGCGGTAGGCATGGCGCTGGCCGAAAAAATGTTGGCACAAGAGTTCAACCGCGAAGAGGATGGACGTCGTCTGGACATCGTGGACCACATGACCTATGTGTTCTTGGGCGATGGCTGCCTGATGGAAGGCATCAGCCATGAAGCCTGTTCGCTGGCCGGCACCCTGCGCCTGTCCAAGTTGGTGGCGCTGTACGACGACAATGGCATCTCGATCGACGGCCATGTGGAAGGCTGGTTCACCGACGACACGCCCAAGCGTTTTGAGGCCTATGGCTGGAACGTGATCCCTGCGGTGGATGGTCACGACCCGCAAGCCGTGCATGCCGCCATCGAAGCGGCCAAGGCGCAGGCGCAACAAGCCAACGGCCGCCCAACCCTGATTTGCTGCAAAACCGTGATCGGCATGGGCTCGCCCAACAAGGCGGGCACCCACGATGTGCATGGCGCTGCGCTGGGCGCTGCCGAAATTGCGGCCACCCGCGAAGCCTTGAACTGGCCACACGCACCCTTTGAGATCCCGGACGATGTGCGCCAAGCCTGGGACGCCACCGCACGTGGCGTGGCCGCGCAAGCCCAGTGGGACCAGTTGTTTGCTGACTACAAAAATCTGTACCCGCAAGATGCCGCCGAGTTCGAGCGCCGCATGCGTGGCGATTTGAGCGCTGCTTACACCCAAGGTCTGGCCCAGGCGCTGGCCGCCATTGTGGCCAAGCCCGATGCGGTGGCCACCCGCAAAGCCAGCCAAAACGCGCTGGATGTGTTGGCCCCCTTGTTGCCCGAGTTTTTTGGCGGAAGCGCCGACCTCACCGGCTCGAACCTGACCAACTTCAAAGGCTGTACCAAGGCCGGCCGCGACACCTGGGGCAACCACCTGTCGTATGGCGTGCGCGAGTTCGGCATGGCCGCCATCATGAACGGCATGGCGCTGCATGGTGGTTACATCCCTTACGGCGGCACCTTCCTGACGTTTTCGGACTATTCGCGCAACGCCATCCGCATGGCGGCGCTGATGAAAAAACGCGTCATCCACGTGTTCACACACGACTCGATTGGTCTGGGTGAAGACGGCCCCACGCACCAAAGCGTGGAGCATGTGCCCAGCTTGCGCATCATCCCTGGCTTGGACGTGTGGCGTCCTGCCGACGGGCTGGAGACCGCTGTGGCCTGGGCCTGTGCGGTGGAGCGGCGCGATGGACCGAGCGCTTTGGCTTTGTCGCGCCAGAACCTGCCCCAGTTGCTCAGCAACGCGGCCGATGCCGACAAGGTGCGCCACGGTGGTTACATCTTGAGCGACATGCCCGGCGCGCAAGCCATCATCGTGGCCACCGGCTCTGAAACTTCGCTGGCCATGCAGGCACAAGCGGACCTGGCCACCCAAGGCGTGGCCACGCGGGTGGTGTCCATGCCCTGCACCAATGTGTTTGACCGACAAAGCGATGCGTACCAAGACAGCGTGCTGCCCTTGGGTTTGCCCACGGTGGCGGTGGAGGCTGCACACCCTGACTTCTGGCGCAAATACGTGGGCCGCACGGGCTTGGTGATCGGCATCGCCAGCTTTGGCGAGTCGGCCCCGGCCCCGGCGCTGTATGCGCACTTTGGCATCACCCGCGAGCGCGTGTGCGAGGCCGTGCGCACGCTGGTGCACCGCCACCAGCACCGCCAGGCTCAGGCGCTGCCTGAGCACATCGTCCCCTCTGACAACTGAAGGCCCGTCATGACGTCACACAAGAAAGCTTATTTTTTTGACCTGGATGGCACCTTGGTCGAAACCGCCCCCGAAATCGCCGATGCCGTGAACGACACCTTGCGCTATTTTGGCTGGCCCGAGGTGTCGCAAACCCAGGTCAATGACTGGATCGGTCACGGCACCAAAGAGCTGCTGATTCAGGCGCTGGCCAGCGTGACCCACACCACGGTTGAAGCCGTCCGTAAAGGCCCAGACCTGAAACAGGCGCTGCCGATTTTTGACCGCTATTACCAGGCCCGCTGCGGCACACGCAGCCACCTGTATCCGCAGGTGCGTGAAGTGCTGGCCGCTTTGCGCGCACGCGGCTGCAAGCTGGCGGTGGTGACCAACAAGGAAGGCCGCTACACCGACACCGTGTTGCGCGTGCACGACCTGCACTCAGCATTCGATGTGGTGGTCAGCGGCGACACTTTTCCAGTCAAGAAACCCGATCCGACCAGCGTGGTCGATTGCCTGGCACGTTGGCAGCTCAAAGCGTCTGATGCGCTGTTCGTGGGCGATTCGTCGATCGATGCGGCCACCGCACGCAACGCCGGGGTGCCGGTGTGGCTCTTGCCCTATGGCTACAACATGGGCGAGTCGGTGCACACCTGTGCGCCTGACCGGGTGATCGACGATTTTTCAGCACTGCTGTGACCGTGTAGGAACCCACCCCGTGGGCGATGGGCGTGGCACACGCCCTTGAACTGTTTTGAATCAAGAGGAAAATTCATGACCACAAAAATTGGCATCAACGGATTTGGCCGCATCGGCCGCATGGTGTTCCGCGCAGCGGTGCAAAACTTCCA
>JBIKQY010000208.1:0-5158 GCA_044349465.1 Limnohabitans sp.
GGGTTCACTGAGTTGCGTGACAAGCCCCCAGCGCCTTGGGTGAAAGGCAAAACTTATCCTTGGAGCACGGGTGACAGCCCGCAAGGCGCGAACACCAGCGACCCAGACCCCTGGCCCCGCGCAGCAGCTGCAGGCGCCACGCGCCAAGGCGTGAACGGCTTGTACGACATGGGGGCCAACGTGTGGGAGTGGACCACCGACGAGCAGGGAGGCCAGCGGCGCACTGTGGGTGGGTCTTGGTGGTACGGCGCTTTCAACATGAAGGCCGATGTGCAGGCCTTCAAAGCCGCTGATGTTTACGTGGTCTACCTCGGCTTTCGCTGCGCTTATGACCTCACGCCAAAAGGCAACCACTCGAGCAAGACGCCCTCATGATGCATTCCTTGCCCGAGGGCTACCGTGCGTTGGTGTTCGGTGCCAGTGGCGCGATTGGTCAAGCCTTCGTGCAAGCGTTGCAAATTGACCCGCGCTGCGCCAAGGTGTGCAGCGTTTCGCGCCAAAGCTCGCCCGGCTTTGACTTGCTGGACGAATCCAGCATGGCCGCTTGTGCCCAGGCTTTGGCCGCGCAGGGGCCTTTTCATTTGGTGCTGGACGCCACGGGCGCACTCACGGTGAACGGGCGCGGCCCCGAAAAACGGCTGGACGAACTGGACGCTGAGCATTTGCTGGCTGCCCTGCAGCTCAACGCCGTGGGGCCTGGCCTTTTGCTCAAGCATTTTGTGCCCGTGCTGGCATCCGGTCAGAGGGTGATTTGGGGCAAGTTGTCGGCCCGTGTAGGCAGCATCGAAGACAACCGCAAAGGCGGCTGGTACGGCTACCGGGCAGCCAAGGCGGCGCTCAACATGCTGCTGCAAACGGCGGCGATTGAGCTGGCTCGCCGCCGGCCGTTGGCCGTTGTGGCCGCCTTGCAGCCGGGCACCGTGCAGTCGGCCTTGAGTCAACCCTTTGTGGGCGACGACGCCATGCGCCCCGAAGAGGCATCGCAGCGCTTGCTGGCGGTGCTTGACGCCTTGCAGCCCACCGGGCGTGCGCAGTTTGTGGACCACCAGGGGCAAAGCATTCCCTGGTGAGATGCGCTGGCCGCGCGCTGGGTCATGGCACGCAATCACGCACGGCATTGCCAATCGATGCGGGCGAGATGGGTCCTGCGGTCACGATGGTGCAAGCCGCTGGGGCCAGGAACACACAGCCGCCGGGCACTGGGCTGTCCACTTTCTTGCCGAACTCCGTCTGAGCCTGTCCGCACAAAGTGGGCGCGTCTTTGCGCATGACCCAGCGCACATGGTCGGGCAGTTTTTTTCGCCAGTTCCAGCCCAACTCGCCTACTGAAGCGCCAAACTCGTAGCAGTCTGTGGGCTCGGTTGGCTTGCCTGACGGACTGCTTGGCTCCTGTGTGGTGTCCACGCTGCACATGTGTGGCAAATCGGAACCTTGGGCCAAGGCGGGTTGTGCAAAGGCGGGTTGTGCCAAGGCCAGCAGCGCCCCACACAGCCACAAGACACCGTTTTTCGCAAGGTGCCGGGTGGGCAAAATGGGGCGGCACAAGGCATTAAGCGACATAAGACAGCACCCGCTTGACCAGCAAGTTTCGGTTGAAGGGTTTGAGCATGCTCTCGTTCATGCCGCAGGCCAGGCACCGGGCCAGTTCGTCTTTATCGGCATTGGCCGTGAGGGCGATGATGGGGGTCGAGCGCTGGGGCTCGGGCAGCTCGGTGCGTATTTTGCGGGTAGCGGTCTGGCCATCCATTTCGGGCATCCACAGGTCCATCAAAATCACATCAAATCCTTCACCATCGCGCATGGCTTCAAAGGCTTTGAGCCCGTCTTCCACTTCGGTGACCTGCGCTTGCGGCAGGTGCCGGCGCAACTGCAGTGAAGCAATTTGGCGGTTCAAGGGGTTGTCATCGGCGATCAGAATGCGCACCGCTTTATTACTGGTGCTGTCTTCCTCGGGTGCGGTCTGTGTGTGAGCCGGGGGCTGGCTGATCGGGCAGGGCAGCACCGCATGGAAGGTGGTGCCCACGCCGGGCTCGCTGTGCAGGCCGATGGTGCCGCCCATGGCTTCGACCAGGCCTTTGGTGATCGACAAGCCCAAGCCGTTGCCGCCAAAACGCCGGGCAATGCTGTTGTCGACCTGCGAGAAGCTTTGAAACACTCGGTGCTGCACATCCGGCGCAATGCCCATGCCCGTGTCGCGCACGTCCAATCGCACCTGCACGCGGCCCTCGCCATCGGCGAGCATGGGCTGGGCACTGCAGTGCAGCTCGATCTCGCCTTGCGCGGTGAACTTGATGGCATTGCCCAACAAGTTGACCAGGATCTGCGTCAGTCGGTGGCTATCGCCCTTGACCCAAGTCGGCACATTCGGGTCCACGCGCAGGATGTAGCTCAGGGGTTTCGTTTCTGCCCGGCGCTTGAGCAGCTGGAATGCGGTGTTCAGGGTTTCGTGCAGGTTGAAGGGCTCTTGCACCACCTGAAGTCGACCGGCCTCCATTTGGGCGTGGTCCAGCAGGTCGTTGATGATGGTCAGCAGGTGCTCGCCCGATTTCTGGATGTCCTCCATTTTGGCGCGCACCTCGGCGTCCAGTTTCTTGTCATGCTGGATCAGGTCGGCCAGACCCAAAATGGCGTTCATCGGGGTGCGCAACTCGTGGCTGACCGACGCCACGAACAGGTCTTTTTGTTGCTGCATGTGCTGCAGGTTTTTGGTCAGTTGGCGCAATTGGCGTCTTTGCTGTTGGGTGCGTTGCATGCGCTCGTTGCGCACGCTGTTCAAGCGAAACAACAAAGCCAGCTGCAGGCCAAAAATCACAATGGCCATCATCAAGTGCCAATGGATCAGGTCCTGCGGCATGATTTGCAAGGCCATCTCCCCACCCAGCAGGGCGTACACATACAACCCCAAAATGAGCAGCCAGCCTGCCGCTAATCCGGCCACGCGTGCACGCGGCTTGGATGCCAGCACCGCTGGCAAAGGTGCCAGGGCCAGCCAGCTGATGGCGGCCGAGTAAATGCCCCCGGTCAGCCAAGTGATGGCAAAGGCCTGTGTCAGTGTCAACACCTGCAAGGCGGTGATCAGGTGGCTGAGCCGGACGCCGGCCATGCGCAAGCCCCCCAGCACCGCCATGGCCAGGATGCCCAGGACGTTGGCCAGCAAACCCGCATGGAACTGCAAGCCCCAAGACACCATGGCAAAAGCGGCATAGCCAACGATCAGGATCAGTAAAAACGAATAGAACAGCCATTCGCGCTCGTTGTCCATCGGCTGATGCCACCAAGCACGTAAAAACCCAAACCTTGAGGGCTTCGGCGACGGATCAACAGAGGTGGATGTGGCTGATGTCATGGATTTTTTATGAATACCAAATGCTACATGAAATCCAAATAAGGCAATTCGGTGGGTTTGTGGAGATGCCCTTCAATAGCTGTGGAATGGGCAAGGCACAATCGGGGTCCTTTTTTCAACGGTTATTTCAAGGCGCTCAATGGGTTTGCAAACGTGGTGGATTTTTGTGCTCATGACTTTTGTGGTGTCGGCCACGCCCGGGCCCAATATGCTCTTGGTCATGAGTCATGGCGCGCGTTTTGGCCTGCGCCCGGCCATCTGGACCATGGCGGGCTGCATGACGGCCCTGATCGGCATGGTCAGCATTTCAGCGGCCGGGGTAGGGGCTTTGCTGCACAGCTTTCCTGCGGTGTTTGACGCGCTGCGCTACTTGGGGGCGGCTTATCTGGCCTACCTGGGCTACAACTTGTGGCGTGCGGGGGTGCCCACGGGTGATGAGCCTGCCCAAGCGGCTTTGGTCGAGGTGCCGCAGCGCAGCGCAGGCTCTTATTTCCGCCAGGGTCTGGCCGTGGCGGCCAGCAATCCCAAGGCCATTGTGTTTGCGGCGGCGTTTTTCCCGCAGTTCATTCATGCCGATCGGCCAGCGGTGCTGCAATTTGCGGTGTTGTTGATCACCTTCACTGTCATCGAGATCAGTTGGTACTTGATTTACGCCCTGAGCGGGCACAAGTTGTCACGCTTTTTGAAGCAAGCCCATGTGCTGAAAAACTTCAACCGTGTCACGGGCGGTGTGTTTGTAGGCTTTGCTGCTTTGATGGCGGCCAGCCGCTGAAGTTATCAGGCAGATGCCTTAGCTTGCTGGGGTTTACCCCCGTCAACTGTGCGCCAAGCTGTGGATAAGCCCATGAACAAGCCCTGGGACCCGCATGCCTGTTGGGCTGGTAAGCGGTGCTTGATTTTTGAGCAGCTGGGTCGGGTGCCAGAGCTTTAGCCCAGCGCCTTGGCGATCTTGTGACGTGGCACCGTGGTTTTGGGGCATTGCCCCTTGGGTAACTCAAACCATTGGCGCACGTCGTTTTCCACGCCCACACCGTGCATGAAGTTGTAGATGGCTTTTTTCAGGCCCTGGCCCAGCAGGTCGTGGTCCACGCCCGGGGGCATGGGCGTCGGGTCCACAAAGCCCACATCGTTTTTGGCAAAGGTGCCCTCGGGCAGGGGCAAGAGCGTCACGCCATAGGCCTCGGGGTTCAGGCCCACGGGCGAATGCACGGTGCAGACAAAGCGGTGGAAAAAGCCGCTGTGGATGCAGCCGTTTTCAAACAACTGGCGCACGTATTCGAGCGCGTCCACCGTGTCCTGCACGGTCTGTGTGGGAAAGCCGTACATCAGGTAGGCGTGCACCAGCACGCCCGCATCGGCAAAGCCTTTGGTGACTTGCGCCACCTGCTCGACCGAGACGCCTTTTTTCATGAGCTGTAGCAAGCGGTCAGACGCGACTTCGAGCCCGCCCGACATGGCAATGCAGCCGCTTTGCGCCAACAAGTCGCACAGCTCGGGCGTGAAGGTTTTCTCAAATCGGATGTTGCCCCACCACGAGATTTGCACACCCCGGCGCAACAGTTCTTCGGCCAGGGCCTTGAGCGCTTTGGGTGGCGCGGCTTCGTCCACAAAGTGAAAGCCGGTTTGGCCGGTTTCGGCCACGATTTGCTCAATACGGTCCACCAGGGTGCTGGCCTGTGCGGTTTCGTAGCGGCTGATGTAATCCAGGCTCACGTCGCAAAAGCTGCACTTTTTCCAGTAGCAACCGTGCGCCACGGTGAGTTTGTTCCAGCGCCCGTCGCTCCACAGCCGGTTCATCGGGTTGAGCATGTC
>JBIKQY010000225.1:0-4753 GCA_044349465.1 Limnohabitans sp.
GACGTGATGGCCGCCATGGACGCCGAAGAAATGGACGAAGTGGTTCTGGTCGTGCATTCGTACGCCGGCATGTTGGGCACCGCCGTGGCCGACCGCAGGCCCGAGCGCTTGCGCCACCTGGTCTATCTGGACGCGGTACTGCCCAAACCCGGCGAAAGCTGGAGCAGCACCCACGCCAGCGCTACCCGAAACGCCCGCATCGCTGCAGCCCAAGCCCATCCCTTGTACGCCTTTCCCGCGCCGGACCCTTCGGTGTTTGGCTTGAGCGATGCCGACCATGCCTGGGTAAAAAGACGTCAAACCCCGCACCCGGGCGGCCCTTACACCCAAGTGCTCGACTTTGATCCGCAACGGGTGGCCAGCGTGCCGCGCACCTTCATCAACTGCACATCCCCGCCTTTGGGCACCATCGATGTCAGCCGCCTGCGCATGGTAGACCCCAAATTCTGGGATGGCGCTTGGCTTGCGGGCTCACAAGTGTTGGAGATGCACACCGGCCATGACCCCATGGTCAGTGACCCAGATGGCTTGACCCAACACTTGTTGTCTTTGCTTTGAAGGCTTTTGAGCTGCCTTAGACGAGGCGGCACACTCAGCGCAAAGCGCCGAACACTTTGCTGAGCAAGGCACTGCCCGCCTGAGCCGGGTTTTGGCGGATCTTTTTTTCCTCTTCACCGATCATGTAATACAACCCATCCAGGGTTTTACCGGTGACATGGCTTTCCAACAGCGCTTTGTCCTTGGACACCAGTCCCATGCTGGACAACTTGCCTGCCACCGCATTGAATTGCTCCACCACGCCCAATTGTCCGAGCACCTGTTTGACCTGGGGCATGAACTCCGCACTCAAGGGCGCTCGGGTCCTGTCTACAAAAAATTGGGTGACCGCTGTATCCCCACCCTTCAATATGCCCTTGGCGTCTTGCACCGACATGGTCTGAATCGACTGCATCAAGGCCTTTTGGGCCAAGGGCACCGCCTGTTCTGCAGCACGGTTCATTTGCATGGTCAAGGCATCGAGTTGCTGACCCATGCCCAGCGTCTTGAGCATTCTCGCGCCCTTGTTCAAGGCATCCGGCAAGCCAATGCGCACTTTGTCGTTGCCCATGAAGCCGCCCTCCACGCCGAGCAATCCGATCGCGGCACTGGCCCCTTTTTCCAAAGCCAGCTTCAAACCTTGCGAGGCATCCCCAGCACTCAACTCCGCCAAACTGAAGGCATGCGCGGGCACAATGGCCAAAATGCCCGAGGACATGGCGAACGTATTAAACTTTCTGCGATGAACAACCACCTGAATACTCCCTGGAATCTGCAGCCTGTGGGCCGTCGTGTGCTGAATGGTGCTTGCGCGCTCGGCCTGTTGCTGGCCCTGTGGGGCTGCGCGGGTGAGCGTGCGCCCGAATCTTCCTTTGTTTTGCTCGATGGCAGCACCGTCAGCACGCAGCAATTGCAAGGAAAAGTATCTTTGGTTAATTTCTGGGCGACCAGTTGCACCTCGTGCGTGGCCGAAATGCCCGAGTTGGTCGCCACCTACAACAAGTTCAAGGATCGGGGCTATGAAACCGTGGCCGTGGCCATGAGCTACGACCCGCCCAGCTACGTGGTCAACTTTGCCCAAACACGTCAATTGCCTTTCAAGGTGGCGATTGACAACACCGGAGGTGTGGCGCGCTCCTGGGGCGATGTCAAGCTCACACCCACCACTTTCTTGGTGAACAAGCGCGGCGAAATCGTCAAACGTTTTGTGGGCACGCCAGATTTTGTCGAACTTCACCAGTTGATCGACAAACTGCTGCTGGAGTCCTGATTCGAAAGAGAGTCAGGCCAGCAACCGGGCCGCTCTGACCCGGTGCTGCTGTGGCGGTCAGGCTTGGGGCCTGCGCTGCTTTAATCCTTGCGGAAATTGTCGTGGCAAGCCTTGCACGAGGCGGCTGCAGGACCAAAGGCGACCTTCAAGGCATCGATGTTGCCCGCTTTGGCAGCGGTGTTGAGCTTCACGATTTCGGCTTGCATTTTGTCAGCTGCTTCTTTGTACTTGGCAGCTTCTTTCCAGATTTCTGGCTTGGCCCGTGTGTCGCCTTTGTCTGTGCCTTCACCAAACGCAGCCCATGGCAACTTGGACAGCGTGGCGACCACGTCGGCGTTGTCTGCTGCTGCTTTGGCATCGTAAGGCGCACGGCCATTGGCCATGGCACCGAGTCGGCCAAAATGCGCAGCCATGACCGTGAAGCTGGCCTTACGGTATTTGATCGCGTCTTCCGGTTTGGCAAATTGCGCCTGTGCTGGCAGGCACACGGCCGCCAAGATCAAAGCACCTGCGCAGCCCATAGCGTATTTCATGTTTGACTCCAATCAAAGTCAAGGGGTTGAAAAGATTTATCCTCCTACCAGTCTCGCATAATTTCCCCTTTCTTGCATCCATGAAAGTGCCCATGTTCACAGTTCGCATTTGGGATTTGCCCACCCGTTTGTTCCATTGGGCTTTGGCCGCATGTGTCATAGGTTTGGTCATCACAGGCAATGTGGGTGGCAACGCCATGGTTTGGCATTTCCGCTTGGGCTACGCCGTACTTACTTTGGTGCTTTTCAGGCTGGCTTGGGGATTTGTGGGCGGACATTGGTCACGCTGGTCCAGTTTGCCCTTGCACCCGCAAAAAGCGCTGGCCTACCTGCAATCGCGTTCGGCCGATACGACCTCTGCCGGTCACAATCCTCTGGGTTCCTGGTCCATTGTCGCCATGCTGTTTTTTTTGGGCTTCCAAGTCTCTACCGGTTTGATCAGTGACGACGAGATTGCCAATGCAGGGCCTTTGACATCCCTGGTCTCCGGCAGTTGGGTGTCATGGGCATCGGCTTGGCACAAGAACTGGGGCAAACTGATCATCTTGCTGCTGGTCCTGACACACCTCTTGGCCCTGCTTTGGCACCGCTTCAAAAAGCATCCACCCTTGGTGCCCGCCATGCTGCACGGTGACAAGAGCCTTCCCCACGCTGTGCCTGCCTCTCGCGACCAGTTTCGCCATCGCCTTGGTGCTGTGTTGCTTTTGGGCCTTTCGGCCTTGGCCGTTTATGGCCTGCTCTCACTTGGGAGGTGATCACACCCTTACACTGAGCATCTGTGGAGGAAACGGCCCTTGAACCCATCATCTGATTCACCTGTTATTGCGCTGCGCAGCCCCGTTCATGCGGCAGATCTGCTGGCCGCGCGCACCTTATTTACGGAGTACGCATCCACCCTGTCTGTGGATTTGTGTTTCCAGAATTTTGCTCAAGAGCTCGACGCCTTGCCTGGTGAATACACCGAACCCCGTGGCACACTGCTTTTGGCATGGGTGGATGGCGCAGTGGCGGGTTGCTGCGCGTTGCGTCCCTTCGATGGCAGCGATTACGCCAATGCCGCTGAAATGAAACGCCTGTATGTTCGCCCCGCCTACCGGGGTCTGGGACTGGGCCGTTTGCTCGCCGAAGGCATTCTGGATGCGGCCCGCGCTGCGGCCTACTACTGTGTCTTGCTCGACACCCTGGATGACATGGAAGCAGCTCGAGCCCTTTACGAAGATTTGGGCTTTGTCGAAATTCCGCCTTACTACCATAACCCTCATGCTGGTGCGCACTACCTCAAAGTGGATCTTGACTGAGAGTTTCCCAGCCAAGTTCCTGTTGGTTGTCTGGTGCGCATGAAAAAAGGGGCCTAAAGCCCCTTTTGTTTTTGAGTGAGAATGCTCAACCCTTGGCTTGTGCCAACAGTGTGCCTGCATCGCTGACTTCAAATTTGCCTGGACCTTCCACATTCAAAGTGGCAACCTTGCCATCTTTGACCAGCATGGAATAGCGGTTGCTGCGCACACCCATGCCACGGGCTGTCAGGTCCAGCGTCAAGCCTGTGGCTTTGCTGAAGTCGCCACTGCCGTCGCCCAGCATGCGCACTTTGGCACCTGTTTTCTGTTCACGAGCCCACGCGCCCATCACGAACGCGTCGTTCACGCTCACGCACCAAATTTCGTCCACGCCTGCCGCTTTCAAGGCATCGTGGTTTTCTACGTAACCTGGGACATGCTTGGCCGAGCAGGTGGGCGTGAATGCGCCAGGCAAGGCAAACAGGGCCACGGTTTTTCCTGCTGTGGCTTTGGCCACGTCCACTGGGTTGGGGCCAATGCTGCAACCGTTGCCTTCTACTTCAACGTATTCCATCAGCGTGGCTGCTGGCAATGTGTCTCCGACTTTGATCATGTGGTGCTCCTTGTTTTGATGTGGCGATATTGCCGGGGTAAAAAAAAACGACCCACCATTGTGGGTCGTTTTCAAAAAGTTTGCAGCAGTTGGCCGGATGGGCTTAAACGGCGGCAGCTTTCTGAACCAGGCGCGTAGCGACCCAGTTTTTGGTCTTCGAAATCGGACGGCTTTCCGTGATTTCGATGGTATCGCCCAGGTGGAACTCACCTGTTTCGTCGTGCGCGTGGTACTTGCTCGACTTGGCCACGATCTTGCCGTAGAGGGCGTGTTTCACACGACGCTCGACCAGCACGGTCACGGTTTTAGCGCGCTTGTCGCTGACCACCTTGCCAATCAAGGTGCGCTTGAGGGATGTTTTAGCTTCCGTCATGGTCACTCCTTACTTGGCGGCTTGCTTTTGGGCAAGGATGGTTTTGGCACGGGCGATGGCACGGCGAGTCTGGCTCAGCGTACCGGTGTTGCCGAGTTGTTGTGTGGCTTTTTGCATACGAAGGCCAAAGTGGGCTTTTTGCAGCGCTTT
>JBIKQY010000209.1:0-5136 GCA_044349465.1 Limnohabitans sp.
ACACGGCACTGCCGGAACCCGTCATTTTGGCTTGGAGACCGGCTTGGTTGAGGGCTTGAACAGCTTGCTCAACACCGGGGCACAAAGCTTGTGCAACGGGTTGCAGATCATTGTGACCGAAGTCATAAGTCTCTGCAGCGAAGACCGATATTGTAGCAGTGTTTGTGTCGCGTTTGAGGTCGGGGTGCGCAAAAATTTGAGAAGTTTCGATGCCTTGAGGCGGCTTGAGTACCCAAAAACGGGCAGGGGGCAGTTCGATGGGGGTGATTTTTTCTCCCACGCCCTCGACCCAAGCATTGTGCCCGCGCAGGAAAAAAGGCACATCCGCACCCAATTGAAGTCCCAGCTTTTCCAGGGTGGGCAGACCCAGGTTCAGGTTCCACAAGCGGTTGAGCGCCAGCAGGCAGGTGGCTGCATCAGAAGATCCGCCACCCATGCCCGCTTGCGCGGGGATTTGTTTTTCAACCGCAATGTGCACGCCCTCGGTGCAGCCGGTGTGGCTTTGGAGCAGATGCGCGGCGCGGGTGATCAGGTCTTGGGCGGGCAGGGCGAGCGTGAGGTCTTCGCGGCTGATGTTGCCACCTGACCGCTTTTCAAAATGCAACGTGTCGCACCAGTCGATCAGCATGAAGACCGATTGGAGTTCGTGGTACCCATCGGGGCGGCGGCCCGTGATGTGCAAAAACAAATTCAGTTTGGCCGGGGCGGGCACATCGTGCAGCGATTTCATGGCTGGATTATCACCACAGGCTGGCGATGGCCAAAAACCGTCAGCTCAGCGGTCCAGCGCGATGCGCAGCACCGCACCGGGGCTGGGTTCGCGCCGCTCTGCGCTGATGCGGCCCTGGGCGTGGGCCGATAAATCGACTTGCCACCCGGGAGCCTCGGCCGGGCGGCCCGCCAGCCACTCGAACAAAGCCGCAATCGGCAGTTCGGTGCCCGTCAGGCGAGCGCCCAGCCTTTGCAGGCTGGTGCTTTCCAGTTGTTGCTGGCCTTGCGCAAGGCGTGCGCCTTGAGGGGTCCATTCCAGACGGGCCAAGGTGGTGCCGATGGGACTGAGCAAGACCATTTCTCCGGTCAGGGCCGAGCCTTGAAGCTCGAAACCGGCACTCAAGGACTCAGGCGGGTCCTTGAGCACCTGTATGGCCATGCGCCCGGACCAATAGGCGTTGGCGTCCACGGGTGTCATGCGGGGGGTGGCACAGCCTGCGGCCAGCAAAGCACATGACAAGGCCAGCGCAAAAACCCGTCGCCGTCCGTTGAGGTGGCACTCTATGGAGCGTGCGTTGGGCTTCATGGCTTGAACTGGAAGCGCTTCATGGTTTCGACCAAGGTGTCGTTGTCTGCTTTAAGCAGCAAACCTTCACGCCAAATCGCTCCAGCTTCCTGGCGTTGGCCCATGACCCACAGCACCTCACCCAAATGGGCTGCAATTTCGGCATCGGGGCGGGCTTTGTAGGCGGCCTGCAAAATTTTCAGGGCCTCGGCATGTTGGCCCTGGCGAAACGCCACCCAACCCAAGCTGTCCTGAATGTAGGCATCGTCCGGGGCCAGCTTCAGGGCTTGCGTGATCAGCTGGCGGGCTTCATCCAGCCGCAGGTTGCGATCGGCCAGTGAATAGCCCAGGGCATTGAAGGCATGGGGGTCTTCGGGTTTGCGCTTCATCAGCTCGCGCAACACACTTTCCATCTCGTCAAAGCGTTTGAGCTTTTCGCTGACCATGGCCATCTCCGACATCAAGTCGGTGTTTTGCGGCTGCGCATTCAAAGCTTGTTTGAGCAAGGTGTAGGCCTCGTCACCTCGTTTGTTGTCACGCAGCCACATGGACTGAACCAGGGTTTTGCGCGTGGCCTGCTCGGCATTGGTGGTTTTGATTTGCGCCAGCACCTGGCGTGCTTCTTCCATGCGGCCTTGCTGTGTGAGCAAGTCGGCTCGGCGGCTGGCCAGTTTGATGGGGTCTGCGTCGGGTGGCACTTGGGCCAGCCATTGCTCGGCTTGGGGCAGTTGGCCTTGGCGCTGTGCCATCTGGGCCAGCGCCATCAAGGCTTCGGCCAGTCCGGTTTGCGCTTCCTTGTCTTGGCTGGCTTGGGCCAGTTCGACGTGTTTGCGCAGTTTCTGTTCAGCTTGAGCCAGCTGGCCAGTTTCCTGCAGCAGCAAACCATGCACCAGCCAGCCATCGGCAAAAGAGGGGTGCTCTGCGTTCAGGCGGTCAAGTTGGCGCAAGGCTTGGGCCTGCTGGGGCAGACCGATCAGGTGCCGGGCATAGCCCAGTCGCAATTCAGGCTGCACCTGGCCTTGCATGGCTTGGTTCAACAAGGGCGTGATCTCGGCCGTGGCTGCACTGGCCAGGCTCAGCGCCAGGATGAGGGGACCAGGGGCTGATGCATCGGCCGCGTAGCCTTGGCGCGTGGCTTCGACCGCCAACGCCAGTTGTCCGGCTTCGCGCCGCATGCGCCCTACGGTGGTCCAGGCCGCTGCGGCGGTGCTGCCTTGTTTCAAGGCCGCAGCCAAGGCTTTTTCGACCGTGTCGGCGGCGGTTTTTTTGTCTTGCACCCGGGCAAACACGCGGGGCACCGACGCAATGGCCGCATTTTGTTCGGCAGCGGGCAGCTCCCGGATGGAGACGCTCAGGGCTTGCCCTGCCTCGTCCACCCGGTTCAGGGCCAGCAAAATTTGCAAGATGTAGCGGTTGGCTTCTGTGGCTTTGGGGATGGCGCTCTTCCAGGCCTGTGCCGCTTGCAAAGCCGATTCGCCCGAGCGCGATTGCAAGGCCAGATCAACAGCCCGTTGAAACAGAGCTGGGTCACGGGTTTTGCGCGCCGCATCCAGGATGATCGAAAAACCACTGCCCGGCGAGCCACTGCGCAGATTCAACTCGCCCAGCAGCAATTGGTAAAACAAGGCCGCATCGAGCGCAGATTGCGGTACGGTGGCTTTGTCGGCGGTGGGGGTTGGGGTAGCTTGGGCTGGCGTGGCTGGTTGCGCCCAAGCGCTCCAGACGCAAGAGGAGATGAGGGCGAGTCGAAACCAGAATTTCATGGCTTCATCATAATCCAGCCACCCGCTCGCGCGAACCGCGCGGCACAAGTCCCTTTTTGCCCCAGAGACCATGCCCGAACTCCCCGAAGTTGAAGTTACCCGCCGCAGTTTTGCCGACCGCATCGCCTCGGCCCACATTTTGGCGCTGCACATGGGCAAGCCTCTGCGTTGGCCGCTGGGCGTGCCCGCTGCCAGTCTGGTGGGGCGGCAAATCTGGGGCGTGCGCAGGCGCGGCAAATACCTGCTGCTGGACCTGGACCAAGGCCTTCTTCTGGTGCATTTGGGCATGTCGGGGAGCTTGAACTTTGCCCCCACGCAGCCCGAAGCCGGACCGCACGACCACATGGACCTGGTGACCGACCGGGGCGTGTTGCGTCTGCACGACCCGCGCCGCTTTGGGGCGGTGGTCTGGGCGCCGGGTGAAGATTCGCCGCAAGCGCAAAAGCTGCTCGGGCGTTTGGGAGTGGAGCCCTTGAGTGCCCAATTCGATGTGGCGGCTTTTGCCCAAGCCCTCAAAAAACGCCAGTCGGCCATCAAGCAGGTTTTGCTGGCGGGCGACGAGGTCGTAGGCGTGGGCAATATCTATGCGTCGGAAGCCTTGTTCATGGCGGGCATACGTCCCACCACCAAAGCTTCGCGTCTGTCCAAACCCCGGGTGGCGCGCTTGCATGGGGCCATCGTGCAGGTGCTGACCCGTGCGGTAGAGCAGGGCGGCAGCTCGCTCAAGGATTTTGTAAATGCCGAAGGCCGTACCGGCTACTTTCAACTCGAGGCTGCGGTGTATGGCCGTGCAGGCGAGCCTTGTCGGGTGTGCGCCACACCCATCAAGTCCATGCTGCAAGGCCAGCGCACCACTTTTTACTGCCCCACATGCCAGAAACCTTGATGACTTTGCCCGAGGGGTTTGCCCGCCGCATGGTGGATTGGCAGCGTTTGCACGGCCGCCAAAGCCTGCCATGGCAAAACACCCAGGACCCTTACCGCGTTTGGCTGTCTGAAATCATGTTGCAGCAAACGCAGGTGAGCACGGTGTTGGACTACTTCCCCCGGTTTCTGGGGCGTTTTCCGGACGTGGCGGCTTTGGCCGTTGCGCCGCAAGACGATGTGCTGGCGCTGTGGAGCGGCCTGGGTTATTACAGCCGCGCTCGCAACCTGCACAAGTGCGCCCAAGAGGTGATGGGGCGTTTTGGCGGGGCCTTTCCGCGCCGCGCCGAAGACCTGCAGACCCTGCCCGGCATTGGCCGATCGACCGCAGCGGCCATCGCGGCCTTTTGCTTTGGCGAGCGTGCCGCCATTCTGGACGGCAACGTCAAGCGTGTGCTGACCCGGGTGCTGGGCTATGGCGCGGACTTGGCGGTGGCCAAAAACGAAAAGGCTTTGTGGGCGCTGGCGCAAGACCTGTTGCCCGAGCAAGCGGCCGACATGCCGCGCTACACCCAGGCCCTGATGGACTTGGGGGCCACCGTGTGTCTGCCACGTAAAGCCCAGTGCGAGGCCTGCCCCGTCAGCAACGTGTGCCAGGCCCAAGCGCAGGGCGAGCCGCTGGCCTATCCCGTCAAAACCCGCAAGCTCAAGCGCAGCAGCGCCACCTTGTGGTTGCTGTGGGCGGTCAATGCCCAAGGCCAGGTGTGGCTGCAAAAGCGGCCTGACACGGGCATTTGGGCGGGCTTGTTCAGCTTGCCTGTGTTTGATTCGGAAGTGCAATTGCTCGCAGCTTGGCCGCAAGCATCGCAGCCGCAATTCATCGCACCCTGGAAGCATGTGCTGACCCACCGCGATTTGCACCTGCACCCGGTCCGCATGCTCGGTTCTGGGCGGCCCGCTCCGGCTTGCGAAGGGCAGTGGGTGGACGCCCAGGCTTGGCCGGATTTGGGCTTGCCAGCACCTGTTCGGGCCTTGCTCGCTGCATGAAATCGAGCCGAACGAGTTCTTGATGCAATTCAACAATCCGTAACGCATTTCGTTTAGGTAAAATCCAAACCTTCACAGACCGGAGAAATGTCCATGTCCCAAGCATCCACCAAGGCCCCTGCCAAAGCCTTCGCCAGCCAGGCCGACCTGACCGAAAAAAAGATCACTTTTGAGCAGCTCAGCGCG
>JBIKQY010000019.1:0-16931 GCA_044349465.1 Limnohabitans sp.
TCTCAAACCACTGGCCGCCCTGAAACAGGCGGCTGGGAAGGTGATGAAGGTCGCTCTGTCAGCCCGGATACCGGCCAACAAGGTGACCTGTCGCAAGACAGGTTGTAAAGCCCATGCACTGTCGGGGAAGGCGGTGAGGGCGTTTGACTTGTTTATTTCAAATGAAAAATTGTTCTTTACGCGCGCCCTTGGCCGTGTTGTCGCTCGCCTTGCTGGCGGCTTTGCCTTGCCACGCCCAGACCGAAACCATCGTTTTTCTCAAGGAAACCGTCGTCACCGCCACGCGGGTGGAAACCCGCACCGACGCCTTGCTCAGTGATGTGGTGGTGATCGGGGCCGACACGCTGGAGAAATCCACCGGCCGCACGCTCTCGGAAGTGCTTTCCCGATCGGCCGGGTTGCAGATGTCGTCAAACGGCGGGCTGGGCAAGCAGTCGGGCCTGTTCGTGCGTGGCACCGAGTCACGCCATCTGCTGCTCCTAGTGGATGGTGTGCGCTACGGATCTTCAACGGCGGGCTCCGCCACACTGGACAATATTCCGCTGGGCATCATCGAGCGCATTGAAGTGCTCAAGGGGCCTGCTTCTGCGCTGTACGGCAGCGATGCTGTGGGGGGTGTTGTGCAGGTGTTCACCAAGCAGGGTTCGAAAGGCTTTCACCCCAGTGCCAGCGTGACGTTGGGCAGCTATGGCCACCGTGCCGCTACGGGTGGTTTAAGTGGTGGCACCGATGTGCTGACGTATGCGCTCAACTTTGGCACGGTGCGCGAAAAGGGCTTCTCTGCCACCAACCCGAAAGTGGCTTTTGGCGGCCACAACCCAGACAATGACGGTTTCGATCAGGACAGTGTGTCTGGTTCGATGCACTGGGCCTTTGCGCCCGACTGGTCGACCAACGTGCATTTCACGCAGGCTGATGGCACGACCCAATACGACCAGGGAGCGGGTGACTTTGACGTGCGTTCAGACGCAACTACACGCATCGCCGGCTGGGGGTTGGAGCGCAAATGGTCGGCCGACTCGCGCACGCAGTTCAAGCTTGCCCGCAGTGACGATCGCTCCACCAGCTTCACTGCTTTCAGCGCATCGCAATTCGACACCGCGCAGACGCAGGCCACCCTTCAGCACGACTGGAACACCGTCGCCGGCAATGTGCTCGTGGGGCTGGAGTCGATCAAAGAGGAGGTGTCTGGCACGCAAGCCTATGCAGTGAACAGCCGCACAACACGCGCCGTGTTTGCGGGCATCCATGGGCAGTCGGGAGCGCACTTCTGGCAGGCCAACCTGCGACGCGACAGCAACTCCCAGTTTGGTGACGCCACCACCGGATTCGCCAGCTACGGCTACCAGCTCACGCCCCATTGGCGGCCGCATGTAGCCTATGGCACCTCGTTCAAGATGCCTTCGTTCAACACGCTTTACTACGTATCGCCTTCCTTCAACGGGAATCCCACGACGCAGCCCGAGCGTGGCAGAAACAGCGAAGTGGGGTTGACCTACAGCATGGGCCTGCACGAGATGAAACTCACCCGCTTTGACAACCGGGTGCGCGGGTTCATCACCACCTTACCGGTGGTGGTTAACGTGCCGCGTGCGCGCATGGAAGGCTGGTCGCTGGGCTACACCGGTGCGGCAGGCGCCTGGACCTGGAGCGCCAATCTGGAGCTGCTGGACGCGCGCAACGAGGCCAACCAGCTCAAGCTGCAGCGCCGAGCCGATGAAACATTGACACTGGCCCTGGACCGACAGAGCGGTGCCTGGACCTGGGGTGGTTCGCTGCTGGCGGTGTCTGACCGCTTTAGCAACGCAGCCAACACGGAGCGGCTGCCGGGCTTTGCCACGCTGGACCTTTACGCCGCCTACCAAATGCACAAGGACTGGGCGCTGAACCTGCGGATGAACAACCTCGCCGACAAGGTGTACGAGACGGCGCGCGGCTATAACCAGCCCGGCCGTACCGCCTATCTCACGCTGAACTGGAAGCCCAAGCGGTGAATGCGCGCTGCCCTGCCGTCCTGATCGCCGCTCCTGCCTCGGGCCAGGGCAAGACCACCTTCACCGCTGCGCTGGCGCGCCTGCATGCGCGCGTCGGCTTGGGGGTGCGGGCGTTCAAGTGCGGGCCGGACTTTCTGGACCCCATGTGGTTGGAGCTGGCCACGGGCCAGCCGGCGCACAACATGGATCTGTGGATGACAGGCGAGGCGGATGTGCGGGCACGCCTGCACGCCGCAGCGCAGGATGCCGACCTGATCATCGTCGAAGGGGTCATGGGGCTTTTCGATGGGGAGCCCAGTGCGGCGGATCTGGCGGGGCGGTTTGGGTTGCCCGTGTTGGCGGTAATCGATGCGTCTGCCATGGCGGGCACGTTTGGCGCACTGGCGTTTGGCTTGCAGCACTACCGCCCAGGCTTGCCCTGGGCCGGTGTGTTGGCCAACCGCGTGGCCAGCGAGCGGCATGCGCAGATGCTGCAGGCGGCATTGCCCGTCGGCGACGCGCATGCACCGTCCACCTGGCTGGGCGCCGTGATGCGTGACCCGGCCTTCACGCTGCCTGAGCGCCACTTGGGCCTGACGATGGCCAGCGAGCTGCCCGATGCGCTGGCCCGGCTGGATGCCGCAGCCGACGCTTTGCTGGGCACGCCGCTGGGCCAGATGAATCGGGCGGCGCTCGCGCGCTGGGCGGTCGAGTTTGAACCGCCGCCAGAGGTGCCGCCCGTGGCGCCGTTGCTGGCCGGCAAAACGGTCGCCGTTGCACGCGACGCAGCCTTTTGCTTTATCTATGCCGCCAATCTGGACACCTTGCGTGCACTGGGAGCCCAGGTGGTGTTTTTTTCGCCGCTGGTCAACGAGCCCGTACCCGTGAGCGACGCGGTGTGGTTGCCCGGTGGCTACCCGGAGCTGCATGCCGAAACCTTGGCGGCGGCTCACATCAGCCGCGACAGCCTGGTGGCCCATTTGGAAGCAGGTCGTCCGGTGTGGGCCGAGTGCGGCGGCATGATGGTGTTGTTTGACGCCATCGTGGACCAGCAGGGCCAAAGCCACGCGGTGTGGGGTTTGCTGCCCGGCGTGGTGCGCATGCAGCCCCGGTTGGCTGCGCTGGGTCCGCAAAAGCTCAGCTTGGGTTCGGGCGAACTGCGCGGCCACACTTTTCATTATTCGCGCTGCGAAACGGTGCTGGAGCCTGTGCTGCACACGGCATCAGCGAGCGGTGGCGCGGTAGGTCTGGGCGAGGCGGTGTACCAGCGCGGTGCCCTTCGCGCCAGCTACTTCCACGCCTGGATGGCCTCCAGCCCGGCGGCTGCAGCCGCCTTGTTTTTACTGGAGGATTTGTCGTGAACCTCGGCCCACAACGCATCGTCTGCCTGACCGAAGAAACCACCGAGTGGCTTTACCTGCTGGGGCAAGAGCACCGCATTGTGGGCATCAGCGGTTACACCGTGCGCCCGCGCCGAGCGCGTGAAGAAAAGCCCAAAGTGAGCGCGTTTCTGACCGCCAAGGTGGACAAAATCTTGGCCCTGCAGCCCGACTGTGTGTTTGGATTTTCTGACCTGCAAGCCGACATTGCGGCGTCGCTGATACGCGCAGGCGTGCAGGTCACGGTGTTCAACCAGCGCAGCGTGGACGAGATTTTTTCCATGCTCTACCAGGTGGCGGCGACGGTGGGCTGTGCTGACGACGGGCTGGCGCGTATCGTGGTGATGCGCCAGCGACTGGAGGTGATCCGTGCTGAAGTGGCCGCGCTGGAAGCCACTGGCAAGCGCCGCCCCAAGGTGTTCTTTGAAGAGTGGGACGATCCGCACATCAGCGGTATTCGTTGGGTGTCTGAGCTGTTGGGTATAGCGGGTGGGGACGATGTGTTTCCCGAGCTCGCCTGTGAGTCGCTGGGCAAAAACCGCATCATTGCCGACGGTGCCGATATCGTGCGCCGCAACCCGGACATCATCATCGGTTCGTGGTGCGGCAAGAAGTTTCGGCCTGAAAAGGTGACGGCCCGCGCGGGCTGGCAAAATGTGGCGGCGGTGAAAACCGGGCAGCTGTTCGAGATCAAATCCGCCGATATTTTGCAGCCTGGCCCGGCAGCACTCACCGACGGTGTGGTGCAGATGCACCGCATCGTGACGAACTGGATGGCGCAGTGAACATGGAACGCAGCGAATTCATTTTGGGTGGGCAGCGCAGCGGCAAGTCGCGCCGAGCCGAGCTGTTGGCTCGAACATGGCTGGATGCGTCTTCCAGCCACCGCGCCGTGATGATCGCCACCGGCCAAGCGTGGGACGTTGAAATGCGCGAGCGCATCGCACGCCACCAAATGGACCGGGCGCAGCGCGTGCCGGGCATGGTCACGGCGGAAGAACCCCGGGCGCTGGCGGAGGCTCTGCGGCTACACAGCGACGGGCAAACGCTGGTCGTGGTCGATTGCCTGACGCTGTGGCTGACCAACCTCATGATGCCGGTTGAACCGGCACAGGCCAGTGACGAGGCTGCCTTGGTCGCCGCCGGAGAAGCGCTGTGTGCGGCCATTGCCGCTGCGCCTGGCCCGGTGGTGCTGGTGGGCAATGAAATTGGCTTGGGCGTGATCCCGATGGGGCGCGAGGTGCGGCAGTTTGTCGACGCGCTGGGCCGAATGAACCAGGCGGTGGCCGCTGCCTGCGAGCGTGTCACGCTGATGGCGGCGGGCCTGCCGTTGGTGTTGAAAGGTGCAGTATGAAAACGAACCGACTGTTGGGTGTGCTGTGGGTGTTTCTGGCAGGCTGGACGTTGCTGCTGGGCAGCGTGCAGGCGGCTGGGCTGCAGGTGACCGACGACCGGGGTGTGAACGTGCGCTGGGACGCGCCGCCGCAGCGCATTGTCTCGCTGTTGCCCTCGCTGACCGAGACGGTGTGTGAGCTGGGCCAGTGCCACCGCCTGGTGGGGGTGGACCGTTACTCGAACTGGCCAGCGGCCATCGCCGCGCTGCCGCGTGTGGGTGGCGGGATGGACCCGAACGTGGAAGCCATCGTGGCATTGCGGCCCGACGTGGTGTTGCTGGCGCAGTCCTCGCGGGTGGTACAGCGGTTGGAGTCGCTGGGGCTCAAGGTGGTGGCGCTGGAGCCCAAGAGCCATGCCGATGTGCAGCGCGTGCTGGGCAAGGTGGCGCAAGTGGTGGGCGTGGACGCGCAGGCCACCCAGCGCATCTGGCGGAACATTGACGCGGCGGTGTCGGCGGCTGCGCAGTCGCTGCCGGTGCGCGTGAAAAACACTCGCGTGTACTTCGAGGTGAACCGCGCGCCTTATGGCGCGGGCGCGTCATCTTTCATTGGTGAAACGCTGACCCGGCTGGGCGTGCAAAACATCGTGCCCGCCAGTCTGGGGCCGTTTCCCAAGCTCAACCCCGAGTTTGTGGTGCGGGCCAACCCGGACGTGATCATGGTGGGCGACCGCAACTTTGAGGGCATGACGCAACGCCCAGGTTGGCGCAGCATCCGTGCCGTGCGGGAAGAGCGGCTGTGCGTGTTTGCCAACGACGAATCCGACGTGTTGGTGCGCCCCGGCCCGCGCATGGCCGAGGCCGCCCGCCTGATGGCACGCTGTCTGCAGGAAAAAGCGCCGTGAACACCGCCACCTTGCACCCGCCATTGACAGATGCTCGGGCAACTTCTGCGCGCCCGCTGTGGCTGGCTGTGGGCCTGGTGTTGTGCGGCGGCGTGCTGGCGTTGCTGGGCCTGGGCGTGGGCAGCACGGGGCTGGAGGCCGTGTGGAACATGCTGGCCGACCCGGTGGCGGCGCAGATTGTGTGGGAGATTCGCGCGCCACGAACCGTGGGCGCGTTTGCCGCCGGCGCCTTGCTGGGGCTGGCTGGCGCGGTCGCTCAGGGCTTGTTTCGCAACCCCTTGGCCGATCCGTTTTTGCTGGGCAGTGCCTCGGGTGCCTCGCTGGGTGTGGCGCTGGCCCTGGCGGGGCTGGGCGTGTCGCCTTTTGCCACCGGTTGGGTGGTGCGCCTGGGGCTCACCGGCGCGGCTTTTGTGGGGGCGGTGATGGCGGTGCTGCTCACGCTGGCGCTTGCGCGTGGGGTGCAGCACACGCTGCGGCTGCTGCTGGCCGGAGTGGTGGTGGGGGTGGTGCTGGGTGCGCTCACCTCGCTGGTCACGCTCACCACGCCCGATATTTTGCAGGCCATGCAGGCTTTCATGCTGGGCTCTACCGGGTTTGTGGGCTGGGCGTCTTGCGCGTTGATGGCTGGCATTGGTTTCGTGTGCCTGTTGTTGTCCTGGGGCTTGTCGCGCGTACTCGACGGGCTGGCGCTGGGCGAGTCCACCGCGCTCAGCCTGGGTCTGCCGCTGGGTCCGCTGCGCGCGGCGTTGGTGGGTGTGCTGGCCCTGGCCACCGGCACCGCCGTGGCGCAAACTGGGCTGATTGCCTTTGTGGGCCTGGCCGCGCCGCACCTGGTGCGCGCGGTGGTGAAAACCACCCACGGCTGGTTGGTGCTGCTGGCAAGCTTGATGGGCGGCGTGCTGCTGATGCTGGCCGACACCCTGGCCCGTGGCCTGCTGGCCCCCCAAGAGCTGCCTGTGGGCGTGCTCACGGCGGTGCTGGGCGGGGGTTATTTGCTGTGGCTCATGCGCAAACGGGTGGGGTGATGCCATGCTGAACACAGCCATCACCGCACAGCCACAACCCGTTGCCGCATTGCAAGCGGTGAACCTGCATGCCACGCTGGGTGTCGGCTACAACGAGCGCCATGTTCTGCAGGGTGTGAACTTGGCCCTGAGCGCTGCCCGCTGGACCAGCATCGTCGGTCCCAATGGCGCTGGCAAGTCCACCTTGCTGCGTGCGCTGGCGGGGGTGTTGCCTTGCCAGGGCGATGTGTTGTTGCACGGCCAGCCCATGGCGAGCATGGCACCGCGCGAACGTGCCCGGGCTCTGGCCTGGCTGGCGCAAAGCGGAGCCGGTGAAGCCAGTGCCGACGACCTCACGGTGTACGACGTGGCCTTACTCGGGCGCCTGCCGCATCAAGCTTGGCTGGCCCCACCCGGCCCAGCCGACCACGCTGCGGTGGAGCGCGCGCTGCGCCAGACCCAAGCCTGGGACTGGCAGTGCCGCCCTTTGGGCGCGCTGTCAGGCGGCGAGCGCCAGCGCGTGCTGCTGGCGCGGCTGCTGGCGGTGGAAGCCGACGTATTGCTGATGGATGAACCGCTGGCCAACCTAGATCCGCCGCACCAGGCCGACTGGATCGCGCTGGTGCGCAGCCTGGTGGCGCAGGGCAAAACCGTGGTCAGCGTGCTGCACGAAATCACGCTGGCGCTCATGGCCGACGAGGTGGTGGTAATGCAGCAGGGCTGCATTGTCCACGCCGGTTCTACCCACGAAAAAGCGGCGCATCGGGCTTTAGAGGCAGTGTTTGAACACCGGATCTCCATACACGCCTTGGGTCAGCGCTGGGTAGCTTTGCCCAATTGAATTCGTTTGTAACTTTGATTGGACATCAAACCATGGAAATTGAATCCGCACCCACTGAAAAGCGCTATGAGAAGCCCGAAGGCGAACGTCGTGGTTTATTGATCGTGAACACGGGCGACGGTAAGGGCAAAAGCACGGCTGCCTTTGGCCTGGCCTTGCGCGCATTTGGCCGCACACACGTGCACGGCAAGCTGGTGAAAATTTTTCAGTTCATGAAGGTGCCCTCAGCGCGCTTCGGCGAGCACCGCATGTTCGAGCAGCTCGGTATTCCGATTGAAGGCCTGGGCGATGGGTTCAGTTGGAAAAGCCAAGACTTGGAGCATTCCGCCCAATTGGCGCGTGACGGTTGGGAAAAAGCCCGTGCAGCCATCATGAGCGGCGACTACTTCATGGTGACCCTTGATGAGCTTACCTACCCGCTGATCTACGGCTGGTTGCCCCTGGAGGGTGTTTTGCAAACCTTGAGCGATCGGCCAAAACACACCCATGTTGTGATCACTGGTCGACGGTGCCCCGAAGAGATCATTGAGTTGGCCGATACCGTGTCAGAAATTAAGCTGGTCAAACATGCCTTCAAAGCGGGTATTCCGGCACAGCGCGGCATTGAAGACTGACGATCATGCCAACCCTATTCCACTTACTTTATAAACCCCGACCGCACAACATACATACACAAGCGAATGACTGAACTCATTATTTGCACCACTTGTCGCACCACCGACACACCAAGAGAGCACCGTGCAGCGGGAGACATCTTGCTGGAGGCTGTGCAGGCTGCACAGGCTTTTGGTGAACAGCCGAAATGGGCGATGGTCACCGTGCGTGCCATGGCCTGCCTCGGTGGCTGTTCGCGTTCTTGTACCGCCGCTTTTCAGGCCCAAGGCAAGCACAGCTATCTTTTTGGTGATTTGGCCGCTACAGATGATGTGGCGCAGCAATTGCTCGACTGCGCAGCCCTGCATCAACTAGCACCAGATGGTGCCTTGCCGCGAGAAAGTCGTCCCTCGGCCTTAGTTGGCGGCATGCTTGCCCGTTTGCCCCCAGCGTTGTAGCCATTCGTTATGACCTTGCAACTCATCGCTCAGACCCTGCTGACGCAGCCTTCTTGGTCGGTTTTGGCAGGTGCTACGGTTGTCGCTTTAGGGCTAGATTGGTGGCTGGGCGAGCCACGTGAGCGTTGGCACCCAGTCGTGTGGATGGGTCATTATTTGGGCATTGTCGGTGCACGTATCGCACCTTTGTCCGGTACTCAGCTTTGGCCGACACGCGAGTTATTGTCTGGCCTGCTGGCTTGGAGTTTAGGCGCCATATTGGTGACCACTTGCGCCTTTTTTTTGAATTGGGTTGCAGTGCAAATACCTTTACTTTGGATTCAAATTTTTTTGCTGGGCTTGCTGCTCAAACCCTTGCTGGCCTGGCGCATGTTGCGCGATGAGGTGCAAGCTGTCGAAACGGCGTTGGATGCGTCACTGGCTGACGGACGCGCTCGCTTGGCCTGGCTGGTGAGCCGCGATGTGACCACCTTGGACGCTGCCCAGGTGCGCGAAAGCGCCATTGAAACTCTGGCCGAAAACCTCAACGACTCGGTGGTGGCCCCGCTGTTCTGGTTTGCCGTGGCCGGCTTGCCGGGCGCTGCGTTGTATCGCTTTGCCAACACGGCTGATGCCATGTGGGGCTACCTTGGGGAACGGCATGGCCGTGACTGGACTTGGGCAGGCAAGTGGGCGGCGCGGGCTGACGATGTGTTGTCCTGGGTGCCCGCGCGCATCTCGTCGGTGCTGATCTTGGGGCAGGGTAAGTTGGGGCTTTTGCGGCATTTGAGTTCTCACGCGCGATCAACACCGTCACCCAATAGCGGTTGGCCCATGGCCGCCATGGCGTTGGCTTTGGACGTGCACTTGGCCAAGCCTGGCGTTTACACGCTGCATCCCGAAGGGCACAGCCCGCAAGCGGTAGACACTGCACAGGCACTCAAGCTGGCGGGTCGTGTGGTGGGCGCGCTGGCGGGGCTGGCGTTTATCGTATTGGTGACAGGACTGCTGGGGCCAGCCGTATGAACACGGCAACGCAGCCCTTGCACGGCGGGCCAGATGCCCAAGGCGTCCCGCCATGGGACTTCTCCACCAACGCCAATGCGTGTGGGCCGTGCCCTATTGCGCTGGCCGTGCTGGCGCAGGCCGACGCGCAGCATTACCCCGACCCGGCTTACACCCACTTGAGTGCAGTGCTCGCCGATTTTCATGGGGTGGCCGTTGAACGAATTGTGATGGCTGGAAGCGCCAGCGAGTTCATTTCCCGCATCACCGCAGCGGTGGTGCGCGCGGGTGGGAAAACCGTGTGGCAACCCGCGCAGGCTTATGGTGACTATGCGCGGGCCGCAGCAGCCTGGGGCTTGCAGGGCGTGGCCGATCCGGCCGCAGCCGATTTGCTGTGGCTTTGTGAGCCATCGAGCCCGCAAGGCGCGGTCGAACACCGGGCGCAGGCCGTGGCCGAGCAGGGCGGCGTGGTGGTGCTGGATCGTGCTTATGAACCCCTGCGCCTGGCAGGCCGTTGTAGTCTGGACGCTGCCACCCTGAATACCGTTTGGCAACTCTGGTCCCCCAACAAAGCGCTGGCCCTCACCGGCGTGCGCGGGGCGTATGCCATTGCGCCGCTGGGAGCCCGCGCACTGCAGGCAACACTGGAAAGCCTAGCACCTTCCTGGCCGCTGGGTGCCCACGCCGTAGCCATGCTCAGCGCCTGGGTGCAGCCCGAAACGCAGGCTTGGCTGGCACAGAGCCGGGAGCAATTGCGCGGCTGGAAAACGCAGCAGCTGGCTCTGTTGCGCTGCTTGGGCTGGGTTTGCCTGCCCAGCGATTCCAACTATTTGTGCGTGCAGGCACCTGGGCCGTTGAACGTGGCCGTTTTGCGCGCGCAGGGCATCAAGCTGCGCGACACCACTTCCATGGGCCTTCCGGGCCACTGGCGCCTGAGCGTGCAGCCGCCTGCTGCGCAGGCTGCTCTGGCGCAAGTCCTTCACAGTCAACAGGTGACCACCGTATGACGGCCGTTTGCGTCATGGTGCTCGGCACCACCAGCGGCGCTGGCAAAAGCTGGCTCACCACTGCGCTGTGCCGCCACTACGCACGCCAGGGTCTGAAGGTGGCGCCGTTCAAAGCGCAAAACATGAGCAACAACGCGCGGGTGGTGGCCGGAGCATCGGGTGGACAGGGTGAAATCGGAAGCGCGCAGTACTTCCAGTCCCTCGCCGCCAGGGCCGAACCGGATGTGCGCATGAACCCGGTGTTGCTCAAACCCGAGGCCGACACGCGCAGTCAGGTGGTGCTGATGGGCGAAGTTAGCCGCGAGCTCAGCGACATGCCGTGGCGCGGACGCAGTGAAAAGGTCTGGCCGCAAATCACCGCCGCGCTGGACGGCCTGCGGGCTGAAAACGATGTGGTGGTGATCGAGGGTGCCGGTTCGCCGGCCGAGATCAACCTGCACTCGAGCGACATCGTGAACATGCGCGTGGCACGCCACGCGCAGGCGCGCTGCCTGCTGGTGACCGACATCGACCGGGGCGGCGCGTTTGCCCACCTCTACGGCACCTGGGCACTGCTGCCCCCGGACGAGCGCGCGCTGATCCACGGTTTTGTGCTCAACAAGTTTCGCGGTGACGCTGCGCTGCTGGCGCCCGGCCCGCAGATGCTGCAAGACCTGACCGGTGTGCCGGTGATAGCCACCCTGCCCATGTGGTGGCAGCATGGTTTGCCCGAAGAAGACGGTGTTTTTGATGACAAGACCCGCGCATCGGGTGCTGTGACCAAGTGCGTGGCTGTTATTGCCTACCCGCGCATCAGCAACCTCGACGAGTTTCAGCCGCTCAAGAACGTGCCGGGTGTGCACCTGGTGTGGGCGCGTACCCCGGCCGACTGTGCCAGGGCCGACTGGATCGTCCTGCCCGGCTCCAAGGCCACTGCCGCCGATCTGGCTTGGTTGCGTGTGCAAGGCCTAGACCGTGCCGTGGCCGACCATGCCGCGCAGGGCGGGGCGGTGCTGGGCATCTGCGGCGGGTTGCAAATGCTCGGCGAGGGGCTGGTCGACACCCACGGCATCGAGCCCATGGCGTTGGGCAATGCGCCTGGCTTGGGCCTGCTGCCGCTGGTAACCGCTTTTGACGCCGATAAAACCGTGCGCCGCACCACGGCGACCTTTGGCGGGCTCACCGGCCCTTGGGCCGCGCTCTCGAGCACCACCGCGTCCGGCTATGAAATTCACCACGGGCAGACCGCGCAGCACCCGGCCATGGCCGCCGGGGCCGATGTGGCGCGCGAAGTGATGCCCGGCCTGGCCTGGCAAAACGCCGCTGGCAACGTGCTCGGCTGCTACCTGCACGGCCTGTTTGAAGAACCCGCGGTGTTGCGCGCCCTGTTTGGTGCGGCGGTGCCCACGCTGGAGACCGTGTTTGACGGGCTCGCCGATTTTCTTGAACAACATGTCGAGCCCGGTGTGCTCGACGCCCTGATCAATAAGGACTGAACCATGATCTTCGCCATTCCCACCATCGACGATATTGCCCAGCCCGCGCTGGCGGCCCGCCTGCAGCACCGGCTGGACAACAAAACCAAACCTCTGGGATCGCTGGGTCAGATCGAGCGCCTTGGGCAGCGCATCGGCTTGGTGCTGGGCAGTGAAACGCCCGAACTGAAAGACTCGCAGCTGGTGGTGTTTGCCGGCGACCACGGCCTGGCCGCGCGCGGCGTGTCGGCCTACCCGAGCGATGTGACCTGGCAAATGGTGGAAAACTTCCTGGCCGGTGGCGCGGCAGTGAGCGTGCTGGCGCGTCAGCACGGCATAGGCCTCACAGTGGTGGACTGCGGCGTGTGCCACGACTTCGCGCCTCGACCGGGTCTGGTGATTCAGAAAGTGGCGTCGGGAACCGCCGATGCGCTCGAGGGCACTGCCATGACTGCTGCTCAGCGTAACACCGCGCTGGCCAACGGCGCTGCGCTGGTCAGAACGCTGCCCGGTAACGCGCTGCTGCTGGGCGAAATGGGCATTGGCAACACCTCTGCAGCCTCTTTGCTGATGAGTCGCCTTGCCGGGCTGGACATTGTGGACTGCACCGGCGCGGGCACCGGCTTGGACGGCGCTGCAGTGCAGCGAAAGATCACCATCTTGAGACAGGTCTTGGCGCGCCACCCCGACACCACTGAACCGCTGGACGCTTTGGCGGCTTTTGGCGGGTTCGAGATGGCGACCATGGTGGGCGCGGTGCTGCAGGCCGCGCTGGAACGCCGCGTGATCGTGGTTGATGGTTTCATTGCCAGCGCCTCTGTGATGGTGGCCAGCGCCCTGCAGCCGCTGGTTTTGCAGCGCTGCGTGTTCGCGCACCGTTCGGGCGAGCGCGGCCACGCGCTGATGCTGGCGCACCTGAAGGCCGAGCCTTTGCTGGATCTGGGTCTGCGCCTGGGCGAAGGCTCTGGCGCTGTGCTGGCCTGGCCGCTGCTTCTCAGCGCCTGCGCCATCCTGCGCGAGATGGCGAGTTTTGAAACAGCGGGCGTGTCGCGGCAGGATGCCGTTGCCAACCATCCAACAACCACAACAGACCTTTGATCTGTCAAGCATGCATCCCGTTCGTCACTTTTTGCTCGCCATCCAGTTCTTCACCCGCATTCCCATCACCGGGCGGCTGGCCGTGTGGGTGGGTTTCAGCCCGGCCATGTTGCGGGCCAGCGCAGCGCACTTTCCCGGCGTGGGCTGTTTGGTGGGCGGCTTGAGCGCTACGGTCTTTTACGGCTTGTGGCTGGCCCTGCCAGCACAGCCTGCAGCGGCCTGGGTGGCGGCGGTGGCTTGTGTCGTATTCAGCGTGCTGCTGACCGGGGCGTTTCACGAAGACGGTCTGGCCGATTTGGTGGATGGCTTAGGCGGCTCGATGAACCGCGAGCGCGCGCTCGACATCATGAAAGACTCGCGTGTCGGCACCTACGGCGCGCTGGCTCTGGTGCTGGCGGTGGCCACCAAGGTGGCTTTGTTGGTGTTGCTGGCACAGGCCGGCGGCGCTTGGCTGGCAGCGGTGGCGCTGTTTGCTGCGCACGTCACCTCACGGCTGATGCCGCTGTTTGTCATCCGTACGCTGGCCCATGTGGGGGACACGCCGCAGTCCAAGTCCAAGCCGCTGGCTGAAAGTATCACCACGCTGGGGTTGCTGGCCGGTGTGCTCTGGTGGGCCCTGGCCATGGCATTGGTGTGGTGGCTGCTCCCAGGCGCACCGTGGCTACTTGCGTTACTGGGTGCGTTGGCGGGCATGGGCTGGATGTGGCGACTGCTGCACCGCCGTTTGCAGGGTTTCACCGGTGATGGCCTGGGTGCCACACAGCAGGTGAGCGAGGTGTGCTTTTACCTGGCGCTGGCACTGGCGCTATGAAGCTCTGGCTGTTGCGCCATGCGCAGGTTGACCTGGCCGAAGGGCTTTGCTATGGCGCTAGCGATGTCCCAGCCCACGCAGAACTGACTCAGGTGGCCGCCCAAGCGGCATCCGTGCTTGTGCCGGTGGGCGTGCCGGTTTGGGTGTCGGCTCTGGTCAGGGCCCAGGCGCTGGCCCAAGTACTGAAACAGCTGCGGCCCGACCTGGGGACGCCTATCATTGATGCGCGCCTGAATGAAATGGACTTTGGCCACTGGGAGCTCAAGCCTTGGGACGCCATCCCCCGCAGCGCTTATGACGACTGGATGGCTGACTTTGCCCATCACCGTTTTGGAGGCGCTGAGAGCACCCAGCAAGTGATCAACCGAGTGGCCGACGCCCTGAACGACCTCCGGGTATCACCCTACAGCGAAGTCGTGTGGGTCACGCATGCGGGGGTCATTCGGGCAGTGAAGTTTTTGGTAGACCAAGGCTCCGTGCCTGTGCCTGTGGTGATCCGCAGCGTAGACCAGTGGCCAAGAGACGCCCCTGTGCCCGGCGGCCACCTATGCATTGAATGGTGTACAGGTGCCAGCGATGCAGGCACATGAAGTGACCGATCAACACCGCTGGCAGACGCTTTGTTACAACGCAGCGAGCTGGGGCGACTTTGATGCCTGCTGAGGGCTTGGCCATAACTAGAATCCAAGCCATGGAACTCAAAATCGTCGTCTACTCCAAGTCCGCCTGTCCGCAGTGCGAATCCGCCAAAATGGTACTCAAGTCCAAGTCATTGGCGTTTGAGGAAATCAAAATTGACGGTGAAGCCGAGCGCATGGCCTTTTACGAAAAGTGTGGCCCATCGGTGCGCCAAATGCCCCAGATCTTCATCAACGACCAGCGCGTGGGTGGTTTGGCGGGTTTGCAAGCCGCCTTGGTGCAATTGGGTCGCTAAAACATTTTTGTGGCAGTGTCCACGTTCAAGGAATCGCCATGAGTCTGATCATGAAACAAGCCATCACCGGGCCAGCGGTCTGGAAGGGCACCGACATGGTTGGGGACACCACTTGGCTGCATGTCTTGAGCCCAGAAGTGTTGGCGACGCTCGACGCCGCGCTGGCCCATGTCAAGTCCAAAGGGCTGACGTTTCCGAATTTTGGTCGCGAGGACTTCCCCATCGGCGTTTGGGCGCAGGACCTGAAAACCCACAGCGACGAGCTGGAAAACGGTCGCGGATTTTTGGTGCTGCGGGGTTTGCCTGTTGAGCGCTACAGCGAAGAAGACATCCAAATCATCTACTACGGCATTGGCCTGCACATGGGCTTGCCCGTTCGGCAAAACCCCAAGGGCGACCTGCTGGGCCTTGTCATGAACGTGGGCGATGTGACCAAGAAAAACACCCGCGTTTACGAAACCAACCTGTACTTGCCTTACCACTCAGACCCATCAGACGTCGTGGGCCTGTTGTGCATCCGCAAGGCCAAGCAGGGCGGCTTGAGCAGCTTGGTGAGCGTGGCGGCGATTTACAACGAAATTTTGCAAAAGCACCCCGAGTACCTGGGTCTGTACTACCGCACCTGGTATTTTTCGCACCTGTGTGAAGACCTGCCCAGCTTGTCGCCCATCTTCAGCCACCACCAAGGCAAGCTCAGCTGCCGCTATCTGCGCCAGTACATCGAGTTGGGCCACGAAATCCGCAACTTGCCGCTGTCCCAAGTCGAAATCGAAGCGCTCGATTTGTTCGACGAGATCATGCACCGCGATGATTTCCGATTGAGCATGATGCTCGAGCCCGGTGACTTGCAGTTTGCCAACAACTACGCCGTGCTGCATTCACGCAATGAATTTGAAGACCACGGCGTGTACGAACTCAACCGCAAGATGCTGCGCTTGTGGGTCAAGATGTCCAACGCGCGCACTTTGGCACCCGAGTTTCCGGGGCGCAACGGCTTTCCGGCGCCCGCTGCTGTGGCCTGAGCGCCTCGGGCTGCCGTCAGCGGTCTGCTTTGCTCGCAGTCACGGCCTTTTTGGGTGTCACTTTGACCGTCTCTGCCGAGTCCAGAAAAAAGAGCGTGTCCACATAACCCATGAAGCGGTTGAGGTAGTCGGGCGAGAGGTCGCGCATCAGGCCCAGCGAGCGCAGCACCAGCATGTGGGAGTTGATGGGCCCGGCGTTTTGCGGGGCTTGGGCGATGGCTTGGGTGACCTGTTTTTGCACGTTGATCTTGCCCAGCTGTTGACGGAACTGCGCCACGCGTGGGTTGTCGATGCGGCCATGGCCGCTCGGGCTCAAGGGGCGCTCGACCGTGGGGGCTGACATGTCTTGCAGCAGTGCCGACAGGGGTGATGGCGTGTGGCTGTAGGGTTGGATGTGCGGGGTGTGCGGCTTTTTTTGCGCTGCCAGCCTTGCCTGCAACTGCGCAAGCGCCGAGTTCAGCTTGGCCTGCAGCAGCACTTGCGCCAGACCTGTTTGGGTGCGGGTGCGTTCAGCCAGCACCTGGATGTGGTGCCAGCCCACGGGGTCCCGTTGGGCTGCCTCTTCGGCCAAAGCGGCCATCTCGGCAGCTTTGACCCCTTCAAATAGCGACAAGTTCGGCGCATCCGCTGGCGGGGGCAGCGCCTCGGGCGGGCGGGGCGTGGCTTGGGTCATGGCGCAGTTCGTGGAGCCGTGCCGGACGACTGGGGCGCAGCCGTGCCCGCGTTGCTGGCCTTGGGCACCGGGGCCATTTCTACGCGGCGGTTTTGTGCGCGGGCTTGTTCGCTGGTGTTGGGCACCAGGGCTTGTTCCTGGCCAAAGGCGGCTGCGAACAGCAATGACGCGGGCATGCCTTCTTCGATCAGGGTGCGCGTGACGGTGAGGGCGCGCTGGGCCGAGAGTTCCCAGTTGTCAGCGAATTCGCGGTTGCGGCTGGTGATGGCTTTGTCGTCGGTGAAGCCGCTGACCATCAGCATTTCGTCACGCGTTTGCAGGTAGCTGCGCAGCGGCAGCACCAGGCTTTTGAGCAGCTGTCGGCCTTCTGGCTCGAGCTGGTCGGAGTTGAGTTTGAACAGCAGTTTGCCGCTGATGCCAATGCGGCCGTTGTTCAGGGTGATGCGGCCACTGGCCAGCGG
>JBIKQY010000020.1:0-16896 GCA_044349465.1 Limnohabitans sp.
CCTTCGCCGGGGTGCACTTCACCATCGTCGGTGTGTTTGTAGGTGAGGTTCTCGCTCATGTACTCGGGCAAGAGGTGACGGCGGTTGCTGGTGGCGTAGACCAGCACGTTGGGGGTCGAGGCAGCCACAGTGCCGTCCAAAATGGACTTGAGCGCTTTGTAGCCCGGCTCGCCGTCTTCAAAGCTCAGGTCATCGCAATAGACCACAAACTTTTCGGGGCGGCCCGCCACCACTTCGATGATGTCGGGCAGGTCGGTTAAATCTTCCTTGTCCACCTCAATCAAACGCAGGCCTTGCGGGGCGTAGGTGTTGAGGCATGCCTTGATGAGCGAGGACTTGCCGGTGCCGCGTGCGCCTGTGAGCAGCACGTTGTTGGCCGGGTGACCATGCACAAACTGCTCGGTGTTGCGCTGCAACTTTTCTTTTTGGTCGTCGATTTCCTTGAGGTCGGCCAGCGTCATGGCCGCCACATGGCGCACAGGTTCGAGCACACCGTGGCCGGACGAGCGCTTGCGGTAACGCCACGCAATGGCCTGCGTCCAGTCGGGGGCTGACAGGGGTTGCGGCAAGACCGACTCGATGCGGTCCACCAGCTGGCTGACTTTGGCCAGCAGTTGATCTAAAGCGGAGGGGGCGGGCGTATTCATGAACGGTAGTCCGCGTTGATGGTGACGTAATCGTGGCTCAGGTCGCAGGTCCACACGGTGTCGCTGGCGGTGCCGCGGCCCAGGCCCACGCGCACGGTGATCTCGCTGCCCTTCATGACGCGCTGACCGTCTTCTTCACGGTACTCGGCGCGTCGACCGCCTTGTGAGACCACATGCACATCGTCCAGGTGCAGCTCGATCAGGCCTTGGTCCAGGTCATCGATGCCCGCATAACCCACAGCGGCCAAGATGCGGCCCAAGTTCGGGTCGCTGGCAAAGAAAGCGGTTTTGATCAAGGGCGAATGCGCGATCGCATAAGCCACAAGGCGGCACTCCTCGCCCGTGCGGCCGCCATCGACCTGCACCGTGATGAACTTGGTGGCCCCCTCGCCATCGCGCACGATGGCGTGCGCCAGCTGGCGGGCCACTTGCATCAAGCCCTGCACCAAGGCTTGGCCGTCTGCGCTGTCCAACGAAGTGATCTGACCGTTGCCCGCCTTGTGCGTGGCGATCAGCATGAAGGAATCGTTGGTCGAGGTGTCGCCGTCGATGGTGATGCGGTTGAACGAACCATCGGCCAAGCGCTTGGCCAACTCGGGCAACAAGGCAGGGGCAATGCAGGCGTCAGTGGCCACAAAACCCAGCATGGTGGCCATGTTGGGGCGGATCATGCCCGCGCCTTTGCTGATGCCGGTGATGCTGACGGTTTGCCCACCCACTTGCACCTGCACGCTCGCTGCTTTGGGCACGGTGTCGGTGGTCATGATGCCTTCTGCGGCTTGGGCCCAGTGGGCAGATTGCGCATCGGCCAGTGCGGCAGGCAGGCCCGCCACGATGCGGTCGACGGGCAGCGGCTCCATGATCACGCCCGTCGAAAAAGGCAGCACTTGCGCGAGCGTGCAATGCAGTAAACCGGCCAGGGCTTCACAGGTCTGGCGGGCATGGGCCAAGCCCGGCGCACCCGTGCCTGCGTTGGCATTGCCGGTGTTGATGACCAGAGCGCGCACCGCGCTGCCTGCAGTCAGGTGTTCACGGCAAACCTGCACAGGTGCGGCGCAAAAACGGTTGCGAGTGAACACGCCTGCCACACTGGTGCCTTCGTCCAGCAAAAACACCGTGAGGTCTTTTCGGTTGGCCTTGCGCACACCTGCTTCGGCGATGCCGATGCGCACGCCCGCGATGGGCTGGAGTTGGGCGGGGTCCAGAGGTGGCAAATTCACGGGCATAAACATCCTTCAGAAAACAATCGGTATTCAGACGACACAAGGACAAAACGGGCCGAAGCCCGTTTCATTCGCCCAGCCCTTTCAAGCCAGTTTGCCGTGGCATTGTTTGAATTTTTTACCGCTGCCACAAGGGCAGGGTTCATTGCGTCCAACCTGGCCCCAGGTGCTGGCCAAATCTGCCAGGCCACCAGCGGCTTGAACTTGTGGCTGGCCAGTTTCATCCGGTGCGGTGTAGGTCACATTGCTGATCTGCTCAGCCCGCTCCTCAATGGCTTGCGCAGCTTGCTGAATTTGGTCGCCCGAATCGATGCGCACCATCATCAAGGTCTTGGTGACTTCATTTTTCACGGCATCGAGCAGTTGACCAAACAACTCAAACGCTTCACGTTTGTATTCTTGCTTGGGCTGCTTTTGCGCGTAACCACGCAGGTGAATGCCCTGGCGCAGATAGTCCAGCGCGCTCAAGTGTTCGCGCCAATGGGTGTCGATGCTTTGCAACAAGATCATGCGCTCAAAGGACACGAAACTCTCTGCCCCCACTTGGTCGAGCTTGGTCTGAAATTGCGCATGGGCTGCTGTGACGACCATCTCCAGCAGATCTTCGTCGGTAATGGCGCTCGATGCCTCCACCTTGCCTTGCAAGTCCAGGCTCAAGCCCCACTCTTCTGCCAGCACGTTTTCCAAACCTGGCAGGTCCCACTGCTCTTCCACCGATTCAGCGGGCACATGCTGGCGCACCAGATCGGTGAAGCAACCTTCACGCAGCGCCGTGATCTGGGCGTGCATGTCCTTCGCATCCAGAATGTCGTTGCGCTGCTGGTAAATCACCTTGCGCTGGTCATTGGACACGTCGTCGTATTCCAGCAGCTGCTTGCGGATGTCGAAGTTACGGGCCTCGACCTTGCGCTGAGCACTTTCGATGCTGCGCGTGACGATGCCCGCTTCGATCGCTTCGCCCTCGGGCATCTTCAGGCGGTCCATGATGGAGCGCACGCGGTCGCCCGCAAAAATGCGCATCAAAGGATCGTCCAGGCTCAAATAAAAGCGCGATGAACCGGGATCACCCTGGCGGCCAGAACGGCCACGTAGCTGGTTGTCGATGCGGCGCGACTCGTGTCGCTCAGTGGCGATGATGCGCAAACCGCCCAAGGCCTTGACCTGCTCGTGGACCACTTTCCATTGCTCACGCAACTGGGCCACTTTGTCCTGGCGGGCAGCCTCGGTCAGGCTTTCATCGGCTTCGATGGCCTGCACGTCTTTTTCGATGTTGCCGCCCAACACAATGTCGGTGCCGCGACCGGCCATGTTGGTGGCAATGGTGACCATGCCAGGGCGACCGGCCTGGGCCACGATGTCCGCCTCGCGTGCATGCTGCTTGGCGTTGAGCACCTGATGCGGCAGTTTTTGCTGTGTCAGCAGTTGGGCGATCAGCTCTGAGTTTTCAATGGAGGTGGTGCCCACCAGCACCGGTTGGCCTCGTTCGTGGCATTCGCGGATGTCGGCAATGGCCGCGTTGTAGCGCTCCTGCGAGGTCTTGTACACGCGGTCGAGCTGGTCGTCGCGTTGGCTCTTGCGGTGCGGCGGAACGACCACCGTCTCGAGGCCGTAAATTTCCTGAAACTCATAAGCCTCGGTATCGGCCGTGCCCGTCATGCCGCCGATCTTGCTGTAAAGGCGGAAATAGTTCTGGAAGGTGATGGAGGCCAAGGTCTGGTTTTCGGCCTGGATCTGCACGCCTTCTTTGGCTTCCACGGCTTGGTGCAAACCATCGCTCCAGCGGCGACCGGTCATCAAGCGGCCGGTGAACTCGTCCACGATGATGATCTCGCCGTCCTGCACCACATAGTGCTGGTCGCGGTGGTACAAGTGCAGTGCACGCAATGCCGCATTCAGGTGGTGCATCAGCGTGATGTTGGCTGGGTCGTACAGGCTCGTGCCTTCCGGAATCAGGCCCATCTGCGAGAGGACGCCTTCGGCTTTTTCATGACCGTCTTCGGTCAAGAAGACCTGGTGCGATTTTTCATCCACCGTGAAGTCGCCGGGGGTGATGATGCCCTCGCCGGTGCGCGGATCGGCCTCACCTTCTTGGCGGGTGAGCAAGGGCACAACCTGGTTCATCGCCAGGTAAGTCGCGGTGTGGTCTTCGGCCTGACCGCTGATGATCAAAGGCGTGCGGGCCTCGTCGATCAGGATCGAGTCCACCTCGTCGACGATGGCGTAGTTGAGGGGGCGCTGCACACGGTCATGGGCTTCGTAGACCATGTTGTCCCGCAGGTAATCGAAACCGTATTCGTTGTTCGTGCCGTAAGTGATGTCGGCGTTGTAAGCAGCTTGCTTGTCTTCGCGCGGCAATTGCGGCAAGTTGATGCCGACTGTCAGCCCCAGGAAGTTGTAGAGCTTGCCCATCCATTTGGCATCTCTGCTGGCCAGGTAGTCGTTCACCGTGACCACATGCACACCCTTGCCCGCGATGGCGTTGAGGTAGGCGGGCAATGTGGAGGTCAGTGTCTTGCCCTCACCCGTGCGCATTTCGGCGATCTTGCCGTTGTGCAAAGCAATGCCGCCAGCAAGCTGCACATCAAAGTGGCGCATCTTCATGACCCGCTTGGAGCCCTCACGCACCACGGCAAAAGCCTCGGGCAACAAGGCATCCAGGCTCTCGCCTGCCGCTGCGCGGTCTCTGAAGGTCTGCGTTTTGGCCTTCAACTCATCGTCGCTCAAGCTTTCGAGTCCAGCCTCCAGGGCGTTGATGCGCTCGACGGTTTTGCGGTAAGTTTTGAGCAGGCGGTCGTTGCGACTGCCGAAAATCTTGGTGAGGAATGGGATGGCCATGTCTATTAGATCCACCTTCAGCGCAGTGGCTGAAAAACAGACCGTCTATCCTGTCTGGTTAAAAGTTTCATGAAATCCGGGCTCGCCAGGCACATGACCCAGCCAACCCGACAGGTTACCCAAGGGCAAACTGCACAACCTGATGATTTTAGCCGCTTGACCAGCCCTCCTCGAAAGCCTTTTCATGGCACTGTGCCGAGGCTTCACGCCTTGCCAGATAATCATCTCTTAAAGACAAGCCATGCAAAGACGCCACCAAGCCATTCCCCTGCAACAAGCTGCCCAGGAGTCCCCCACCTTCGCGCTGCTGATGGGACGGGTACGCGATTCCTCCGATCGGCTGCAAGCCGTTCGCAGCTTGTTGCCTGCACCTTTGCGGGCGGGCATCCAAGCAGGGCCCATCGAAGACGGCGTTTGGTGTTTGTTGGTGAACTCCAACGCCGTATCCGCCAAACTGCGGCAATTGCTGCCCGCTTTGCAAGCCCACCTCAACAGCAAAGGCTTGGGCGTGGCCTCGATCCGGATCAAGGTGCAAAACCGCTGAGGCTCTCGCCTTTTTCACCTGCTGATTTTTGGACACAAAAAAGCCCTGACCTTGGAGGGTCAGGGCTGATATTTTTGGTGCCGCTTGTCGGATTCGAACTGACGACCTACCGCTTACAAGGCGGGTGCTCTACCAACTGAGCTAAAGCGGCACGGGCTGAATTCTAACGTGCTCCAGGGCTGTCTTTGCACTGGCCCGTAATTTTTTTATTTGATCCGCTTGAGTGCGGGTCTGCCAGGACTGGACGTTGGTGGTTTGTCTTCGCTGTCTGCACTGGCCACGGCCGGACCATCGACCGAGGACAAAGCGGCGGCAGGCGCTTCGTCATCGCTCACAGGAAAGGCCATGCCCTGCCCATTTTCACGGGCATAAATCGCCATGACACGATGGATAGGCACCATGATTTCGCGTGGCTTGCCACCAAAGCGGGCCTTGAACTCGATGAAGTCGTTGCCCAGCTTCAATGAGCTGGTGGCGTCCATGCTGACGTTCAGCACAATCTCGCCACCTTGCACGTACTCACGGGGCACCTGCACCGAGTTGTCCACCTTCACGGCGACATAGGGCGTGAAGCCGTTTTCGGAACACCAGTCATACAAGGCGCGTATCAAATAAGGCCTGGTTGATGGCAGTTCGGTGTTGCTGATCATGCGTTGTCCTCCATCGCCATTATTTTGCCGAAACGCCCGGCTTTATTTGCGCATGACCTTCTCGGACGGCGTCAGCGCCTCGATGTAGGCAGGGCGCGAGAAAATGCGCTCGGCGTACTTGAGCAATGGCGCAGCATTTTTGCTCAGCTCAATGCCGTAGTAATCCAGTCGCCACAACAATGGGGCAATGGCCACGTCCAGCATGGAGAAGTTATCGCCCAACATGAATTTGTTTTTCAGAAACACAGGGGCCAATTGGGTCAAGCGGTCACGGATGTGCGAGCGGGCTTTTTCCAGCGCTTTGTCGTTGCCCTTGAGGGCACGGTTTTCCAGGGTCAGCACGTGGGTGAAAAGTTCTTTTTCGAAGTTGAGCAGGAACAAACGCACGCGAGCACGGTCGACAGGGTCACCGGGCATCAACTGGGGGTGCGGAAAGCGCTCGTCGATGTACTCGTTGATGATGTTCGACTCGTACAGGATCAGGTCGCGCTCAACCAGAATCGGCACCTGGCCGTAAGGGTTCATCACATTGATGTCTTCCTGCTTGTTGTACAGGTCCACATCACGGATCTCGAAGTCCATGCCTTTTTCGAACAGCACAAAGCGGCAGCGGTGAGAAAAA
Source organism: Limnohabitans sp. (assembly GCA_044349465.1). Taxonomy (GTDB): domain Bacteria; phylum Pseudomonadota; class Gammaproteobacteria; order Burkholderiales; family Burkholderiaceae_C; genus Limnohabitans_A. The sequence goes on from JBIKQY010000020.1 coordinate 6,522, forward strand.
GGGCAAGTCGTTCCGGAATAAAGCACCATCATGGCGGAGGCTCCTCAAAAAATCAAAAAGAGTGGGAGGCCACAAGGGCCTGCCACTCCAAAGAACCTGGCCTTGGGGCCAGGTGAAAGATCAATTACTTGACGTCTTTCCAATACGCGGCATTCAGACGCCAAGCGATGAAGGTAAAGACCGACAAGAAAATCAGGACCCAGACACCAATGCGCACGCGGGTGTTTTGTGCGGGTTCTGCCATCCACTGCATGTAACCCACCAGGTCACCAATCGCTTGGTCGTACTGCAAAGGTGTCATGGTGCCGGGCTTGACTTGCTTCCAGCCCGAGAAGATTTGGACTTTGTGTCCATGCTCTTCTTTTTCTGTGTAAACCGGCTCACGCTCACCTTGCAATTCCCACAGCGGGTTGGGCATACCGACATTGGGATAAGCCAAGTTGTTCCAGCCTGTCGGCTTGGTCGGATCCCGGTAGTAGGTGCGCATGTAGGTGTAGAGGTAATCTGCACCTGTTCCACCAGGGCCCGAACGCGAACGCGCCATCAGGGTCAGATCGGGTGGGTTCTTGCCGAACCAATCTTTGGCCTGCACAGGATCAATCGCAGCCTTCATGGTGTCGCCCACACGGTCGGTGGCAAACATCAGGTTGTCTTTGATTTGCTGATCGGTCAAGCCGATGTCTTTCAGGCGGTTGTAACGCATGAAAGCAGCCGAATGGCAGTTGAGGCAGTAGTTGACAAACAACTTGGCACCGTTTTGCAGGGCCGCCAAATCGTTGGTTTTGTGAGGTGCTTTATCCCAGGCAATGCCGCCGCCTGCAGCGTGGGCACCGGCCACCAGGCCCAGCGCCATCACAAAGCCCAATGCGAGTTTCTTGAGGTTTTTCATGTTCTTGACTCTCCGTGATCTCAGTGAGGCGTGAAGGTCACGCGGTCAGGCACTTGTTTGAACGTGCCCAGCTTGCTCCACCAAGGCATCAACAGGAAGAAGCCGAAATAAAACAGGGTACCCACTTGGGACACGCGCTCACCGATGGGCGAGGGCGGCTTGACACCCAAGTAACCCAGGATCAGGAAGTTGATCACGAACACGGCATAGACGTATTTGTGCCAGTCAGGACGGTAGCGGATGGACTTGGCAGGGCTGTAGTCCAGCCATGGCAAGAAGAACAGAATGATCACAGCAGCGCCCATGACCACCACACCCCAGAACTTGGCATCAATGGTCAAGAGCAGCGCGCAGATCACGACCGTTGCACCCACCAAGCCCGCTTTGAGCACGCTGGGCAGTTTGCCTTTGGCCACGGCCAAGAATGCGCCCACCACCACACACAAGACCAAGACGTACATCATTTCGGTCGTGATGGCCCGCAGCATGGAATAAAACGGCGTGAAGTACCAAACAGGTGCAATGTGCAGCGGTGTGGTCAGCGGGTCAGCGGGAATGAAGTTGTTGTATTCGAGGAAATAACCACCGAATTCGGGTGCAAAGAACACCACCGCGCTGAAAGCCATCAGGAACACGCTCACAGAGAAGATGTCGTGAACGGTGTAGTAAGGATGGAAAGGAATGCCGTCCAATGGATTGCCTTTGGCGTCCTTGGGGGCATCTGCAGCCTTGATTTCAACGCCATCGGGGTTGTTGGAGCCCACTTCGTGCAACGCAATGATGTGCGCCACCACCAAGCCCAGCAGCACCAAAGGCACGGCAATGACGTGGAAGCTGAAGAATCGGTTCAAGGTGGCATCGCCCACCACAAAGTCGCCTCGGATGAGCAAAGCCAAATCAGGACCAATGACAGGCACGGCCGAGAACAAGTTCACGATCACCTGAGCGCCCCAGTAAGACATCTGACCCCAAGGCAGCAGGTAACCCATGAAGGCTTCGGCCATCAACACCAGGAAAATGGCGCAACCGAAGATCCAAACCAGCTCACGCGGCTTGCGGTAAGAGCCGTACATCAGGCCCCGGAACATGTGCAGGTACACCACCACAAAAAAGGCCGAAGCGCCTGTGGAGTGCATGTAACGGATCAACCAGCCCCAAGGCACATCGCGCATGATGTACTCGACCGACGCAAACGCCAAAGCGGCATCAGGCTTGTAGTGCATGACCAGAAAGATACCGGTCACGATCTGGATCACCAGCACCAGCAGCGACAGCGCGCCAAACACGTACCAAAAATTCAGGTTTTTGGATGCGTAGTACTCGGACAGGTGCTCCTTGTACAACTTGGATGCCGGAAAGCGGTTGTCCACCCAATTGAGCAGCTTTTCGCCAGCGGGGGCGTTCGGAGAAATTTCTTTGAATTGAGCCATGTTGTTCTCCATCAAGCCTTCTTGTCTTCACCAATGAGCAACTTGGTGTCAGACAGGTACATGTGAGGCGGCACTTCGAGGTTGTCGGGTGCTGGCTTATTCTTGAAAACGCGGCCTGCAAAATCGAAAGTGGAGCCATGGCAGGCACACAGGAAGCCGCCATTCCAGTCATCGGGCAACGATGGTTGAGGACCCGGCGCGAATTTATCGGCTGGCGAGCAACCCAAGTGGGTACAAATGCCAACTGCCACCATGATTTCAGGCTTGATCGAGCGGTGACTGTTCTTGGCGTATTCCGGCGTGGGATAGGCGGTGCGATCCGAAGCCGGGTCGGCCAACTGAGACTCGGTCTTCTTCAGGGATTCAAGCTGCTCAGTCGAGCGCTTCATGATCCACACGGGTTTGCCGCGCCATTCGACCGTGAGCTTTTCGCCCGGGTTCAAGGCGGAAATGTCCACCTCCACGGCCGCACCGGCCGCTTTGGCCCGTTCGGAAGGTTGGAAGCTGCTGACGAAGGGGGTGGCCACAAAGCCAGCGCCTACGGCACCTGCGCAAGTGGAGGCTATCAGCCACGTCCGCTTGCTGCTGTCGACTGGGGTGTCACTCATGGGAATCCTCTAGCGGGTCGTTATCAGGGTCAACCCGAGATTGTAGCGGAGTGAAACAATCAAGTGACTTACAAACCGATAAGCTTCCTGCTGACTGGGGCACAATAGCCTTCATCTTGTTCGTTTTGGAGATTTAAGATGTCAATTGTTCAGGAATTCAAATCTTTCGCGCTGAAGGGCAACGTCATTGACTTGGCTGTGGGCGTGATCATCGGCGCGGCCTTTGGCAAAATCGTCGACTCCTTGGTGACCGACATGATCATGCCTTTGGTGAGCCTGGTCTTTGGTGGTCTCGACTTCGCCAATTACTACCTTCCCTTGGCCGGTCAGGCCGCCAGCTTGCCATTGGCTGAAGCCAAAAAGCTGGGGGCCGTTTTTGCTTACGGCAGTTTCATCACCGTGGCCTTGAACTTCTTCATTTTGGCTTTCGTGATTTTTGTGATGGTGCGACAGATCAACCGCCTCAAAACATCCCAACAAAGTGCGGCCGCACCGGAAGCCGCGCCCATCACGCCTGAAGACGTGTTGCTGCTGCGTGAAATCCGCGACAGTCTGAAAACCAAAGCCTGAAACGCCTGGGCTCAGGCCTTGCCACTGGCCACGCCCGATAGCAGCTGACGGGCCATGCGGATGGCCTGGACCATGCTGCTGGCATCCGCCACGCCTTTGCCGGCCACGTCCATGGCCGTGCCATGGTCCGGGCTGGTCCTGATCAAGGGCAGGCCCAGCGTCACGTTCACCCCCTGCTCCACACCCAGGTACTTCACGGGAATCAAGCCCTGGTCGTGGTACATGGCCACCACCACATCAAATTCCCTCTGAACACCCGGTTTTTGGCGGGCCCGCATGAACACCGTGTCGGGCGCGTAAGGCCCGTGAACATTGAGCCCTTCTTGGCGGGCCTGCATCAAGGCTGGCTGCAAGACTTCAATTTCTTCCCGACCAAACAAGCCCCCCTCGCCCGCGTGCGGGTTGACACCCGCCACCGCGATGCGCGGCTTGCGACCCAGCAGCGCAGTCAAAGCCTTGTGGGTGATGTGCAGGGTCTCCAGAACCCGGTCCACCGTGATGGCGTCGAGCGCCTCACGCAAGGACACATGGATGCTGACCAGCACCGTGCGCAACTCGTCGTTGGCCAGCATCATGCGCACAGGCATTTGCGCAAGCGGCACCCCTGTATGCCGGGCCGCCTCGGCCTGCAGCAACTCGGTGTGGCCCGGGTATTGGTCGTAGGGTGCGCCTGCCGCGTGCAAGGCCTCTTTGTGCAAGGGGGCTGTGACCAGGGCTGCCACCTCGCCGCGCAAGGCCGATCGCGTGGCCCACAGCACGGCCTCGCCCGCCAACTGCCCGGCTCGGCCATCGACTTGGCCCCAAGGCAACTCGGGTGCCACCGGCACCACTTGCAGCACGGGCAAACACCGTGGGGGCACTTGCAGGGCTTGCGCGGGTGTTTCAATTTCACAAACCGGGTAGCAAACGGTCGGCTGGACCAAGGCCATGGCGCGGCGCATCAAGCCCACATCGCCCGCCACAAAGCAGCCACGGGTCAACTCAGGCGCGATACACCAGGCCCGGGCGATGATTTCAGGGCCAATGCCGCAAGGGTCACCGGGGGTGATGGCGATGGGGCGGATCAGTTCAGGCAGGTTCATGGCGCAAAAGCTTGGCATCAGGCCGGGTTGTCGATCTCGATGAAACGATGGGCAATGCCCAGCGCCTGCGCCACATGCGCGCCCAGCGCGGGTGCGCCATAGCGCTCAGTGGCATGGTGGCCACAGGCCAAAAAAGCCACGCCGGTTTCACGCGCCAGATGGGCTTGAGGCTCGGATATCTCGCCCGTGATGAAAGCGTCCACACCTTGGGCAATGGCCGATTCAAAGTAACTCTGTGCACCGCCCGTGCACCAGGCCACGCGCCGAACCGGCCGGTCACTGCCACCCACGCAGGTCACCGGGCGCGCCAACACGGCGGCCACATGCTCGGCCAGGGCCTGAGGTCCTGCCCAGTTCTGTGCGCCCGTCCCGACAAAACCCAGGTCTTGTTCGCCAAACCGGCCATCGGTCTGCAAGCCGAGCACGCGGGCCAGCTGGGCGTTGTTGCCCAGCTCGGGGTGGGCGTCCAGCGGCAGGTGGTAGGCAAACAGGTGAATGCCTTGCGCCAGCAGCAAACGCAACCGCTCACGCATCCAGCCCGTGACGCGCCCATCTTGGCCACGCCAGAACAGACCGTGGTGCACCACGATGGCATCGGCCTGGGCCTCAATGGCCGCTTCGATCAAGGCACGGCTGGCGGTGACACCGCTGACCAACAGACGCACTTCGCGATCACCTTCGACTTGCAAGCCGTTGGGGCCGTAATCGCGGAACTTTTCGGGTTGGAGCAGCGCATCAAAAGCCTGGCCCAGGGTTTTGGCATCGGTCATGTCTGAAAGTGGAACGGGGTGTAAATGGTCCATTGTGGCCCAAGTCAGGCTCGGACACAGCCTTTCTTCAGCGTTGGTTGATGCGCACGGCTTGAGGTGCGCGGCGACCGAATCAAGGACAATCGACAACCATGAAACGTTACTGGCTTTTATTCTCTCAATGGGTGACCGTTTTGGTGGCCATCTGGTTTGTGGTGGCTACGCTGCAGCCGACATGGCTGCGCGGTGCCCAACGCTCAGTGGACGGCATGACCTTGCTGCAAGCGCCCCCTGCAGTCGGCGGGAGCCGGTCTATCGGCAGCCTGAGCATTCCGGCGCAAAAAGCCTCACCCGCCGTGGTGAGCATCAACACCCGCCAGGGTAAAAGCCAAAATCCGCACGGACAGGACCCCTGGTTCCGGTTCTTTTACGGCGAGCAGGAAGAGCAAAACCCGGGCGGCCTGGGCAGCGGCGTGATCGTCAGTCCCGAAGGCCACATCCTGACCAACAACCACGTCATCGAAGATGCCGACAACATCGAAGTGGTGCTGAGCGATGGCCGCAAAACCATTGCGAAAGTGATCGGTACCGATCCGGACACCGACCTGGCACTGCTGCAGATCCCGCTGGACAAACTGCCCGTGATCGTTTTGGGCCAACTGCAAGACCTGCAAGTGGGCGACGTGGTGCTGGCCATTGGCAACCCCTTTGGCGTGGGCCAAACCGTGACCTCGGGCATCGTCAGCGCCTTGGGCCGCAGCCAACTGGGCATCAACACCTTTGAAAACTTCATCCAGACCGATGCCGCCATCAACCCCGGCAACTCGGGCGGGGCGCTGGTTGATGTGAATGGCCACCTCATGGGCATCAACACCGCCATCTACTCCCGCTCAGGTGGCAGCATGGGCATTGGCTTTGCCATCCCGATCTCGACGGCCAAACAGGTCATGCAGGACTTGCTGCAAAACGGCAAAGTCGTCCGGGGCTGGATCGGGGTGGAACCTCAAGACCTGTCCCCTGAACTGGTCGAAAGTTTCCAGCTCCCCCCTTTGAAATCCGGTCAAAGCCGACAAGGTGTGGTCATCACTGGCGTGCTGCAAAACGGCCCGGCGGCCAAAGCCGGGGTGCGCCCTGGCGATGTGATATTGCAAGTGGCCAAGCAACCTGTGGGCAGCGTGTCCGATCTGCTCAACCAGGTGGCCAGCCTGAAGCCGGGCGAACCTGCAGATGTGTTGATTTGGCGGCAACAAGCCCAACTGTCCCTGCGGCTGACCCCGGCCGAAAGACCCTCACCCAAAAGGCAAGCGCCTTGAGTTGAGTCAAACGTGTGAAGACACATGAAAAAAGGGCCTTGAGGCCCTTTTTTCATGCACCATTCAAATCAGCACATCAAGCGGCATCTGCGGGCTCATCGGGCGCCTTGGTGTGCTTGATGAAAATTTGCGCCGCCCAAATGCCCAACTCATAAAGCAGGCACATGGGGATGGCCAGCGCCAGCTGAGACACCACATCAGGCGGCGTCACAACAGCGGCGATCACAAAGGCCAGCACCACAAAGTAACCCCGAAAATCCTTGAGCTTTTGAATGCTGACCACACCCATGCGGGCCAAAACGACCACGGCGACAGGCACCTCAAAAGCCAGGCCAAAGGCCAAGAACATCGACAGCACGAAGCTCAAATAGGCCTCAATGTCAGGCGCAGCGGTGATGCTTTTGGGGGCAAAGCTCTGAATGAAGCTGAACACCTGACCGAACACAAAGAAATAACAAAAAGCCACCCCGATGAAAAACAGCAACGTGCTCGAGACCACCAAGGGCATGACCAATTTTTTCTCGTGGCTGTACAAACCAGGGGCCACGAAGGCCCACACTTGGTAGAGCACCACCGGCAAGGCGATCAGAAACGCGGCCATCAACAAAATCTTGAGCGGCACCATGAAAGGCGAGATGACCGACGTGGCGATCAAGGTTGCGCCTTTGGGCAGATGCACCACCAAGGGAGCAGCCAAAATGTCATAAAGCTCACCCGGGCCCGGGTAGATGGCCAAAGCCGCCGCCGCCAAAGCCACCGCCGCCACAGCCCAGATCAGGCGGTCGCGCAACTCGATCAGGTGCGCCACAAAAGGTTGCTCGGAACCTTTGAGTTCGTCGTCGGGCTGGGAAGGGGTATCAGACATGGGGGGGTCGGTTGGACGGTGCGCACCGAGGGTGCGCCATCGTCACACAGAATTGAGGGGCTTGGGCCGGTAACGGGCCACGCGCGCGGCACCCGATAAGGCCTTGGTGCGCACGCCAGAGCGTGCTTTGTACCACTGCGGCATTGCGCCACGCTTAAGACGCCAGTTTTTGTCGGGGCGAACGTAATAAGGCGGTGGCGGCTCGATGGCAGGCAGGTCGCTGTTCAGCCCGGCTGTGGTCTCGGCCCAGTCCTTTTCAAAATCTGAGGCCGTGGTCTGGACGGTCTGCTCGACATCGCGAGCCGCCGTCTCCATGGTCTCTTTCATCTTTTTGAGCTCTTCCAGGTCCATGGACCGGTTGACCTCAGCCTTGACGTCTGACACATAGCGCTGCGCTTTGCCCAGCAAAGCACCCAGCGTGCGGGCCACTTTGGGCAGTTTTTCTGGGCCGATGACGATCAACGCCACCACCCCGATGAGCGCCATTTTCGAAAAGCTTAAATCCAGCACAGTGCGGCGTTCAGTCGTTCAAGTGTGCAAGCGTTCAAGACTTGGTCTTGGCTTCGACGTCAATGGTGGTCTTTTCGGCCTGAGCCGTGGTCGAAGAGGTGACTTGACCGGCCACAGGGGCTGCAGCCTCATCCTTGTTACCGCCCTCTTTCATGCCGTCCTTGAAGCCCTTGACAGCGCCGCCCAAGTCAGAGCCCATGTTTTTGAGCTTTTTGGTGCCGAACACCATGACCACGATCAGCAGCACGATCAGCCAGTGCCAAATGGAAAAAGTACCCATGGAAATCTCCTAAACTAGTTGATGGATTCTAAGGGCTGAAGCCCTGTCGAAAAAAACTGCCTTGATTAGACAAGGATTTGATGACAATCCCAAAACTCAGCCGCGCAGCCATGGCCGAGGACCACCCATGATGTGCATGTGGAGGTGGTGCACTTCTTGGCCACCCTCTGTCCCGCTGTTGATCACCGTGCGGAAACCGCCCTCCGGGTAAGGGTTGCACCCCTCCTGCATGGCCAGCTTGGGGGCCAGCGTCATCATGTGGCCCATCAGGGCAGCGTGCTCCTGGGTCAGCTGCAGCATCGAAGGGATGTGCAGTTTGGGAATGATCAGGAAATGGATGGGTGCCCAGGGGTTGATGTCATGGAAGGCGTACACATGCTCGTCCTCATGAACCTTGCGCGAAGGAATCTTGCCTGCGATGATTTTGCAAAAAATACAGTGGTCGTCGGTCATGGTCTGCTCAGCTTAAAAAGATCAATCCGTCACGGGTCGCTGCCCGTTCAGGCGCACCATGCCCAACACGATGCGGTATAAAAACCAGATGGAAATGGCCACCCAGGCCAGCCAGCCGGGGAAAAACATCAACAACCACAAGGGCGCTGTAATCAGGTACAGCAAGGCGGCCCAGATCACGGTGCGGATGCGGTAGCTGAAATGCGTGGCCTCCCAGCCGGGGGCATCACCCTTTTTGACCAAATCGATGATCAGCGCCACCACCAGCAAAGCCGGACCCATCTGCGCTCCAGGAATGACGGCGCTCACCGCCACGATCAGGTGCAGGATATAGCTGACCCAGCTGATGGTTTGAGTGCTGTCGTCGACGGGTTGGTTGTTCATGGTTTATTCGCCCAAACGCTCACGCTCTTGCACTTTGCGCAGGGCTTTTTCTTCCAGGCCGCTCAGGCCCTCGCGGCGGGCCAGCTCGTTGACCACGTCGGCAGGCGTCAGGCCATAGTGCGCCAGCGCGATCATGCTGTGGAACCACAGGTCGGCCACCTCGCCCACCAGCTTGGCTTTGTCCCCGCCATGGTCCACGTCTTTGGCGGCCATCACGGTCTCGGTGGCTTCTTCGCCAATCTTCTTCAAAAAGGCGTCCGGCCCTTTGTGCAGCAAGCGGGCCACATAGCTTTTTTCGGGGTCACCGCCGTTGGCGATCTTGCGGCTTTCGACCACGGCCGCGAGGCGATCAAGAATGTCCTGGTTGTTCATGGCATTCACTTGTAAATGGTTTCAGGGTCCTTCAGGACCGGATCGGCTGCCTGCCACTCGTCGGCTTGCAGGCTCTGGAAAAAGCAACTGTGACGCCCCGTATGGCAGGCAATGCCCGGCTCGTGCCCCAGCTGCGTGACTTTGAGCAGCACCACATCGTTGTCGCAATCGATGCGGATGTCGTGCACCGTCTGCACATGGCCCGACTCTTCGCCCTTGAACCACAGCTTGTTGCGCGAACGGCTGAAATACACCGCCCGCTTGAGCTCGGCCGTCTTTTGTAAAGCCTCGCGGTTCATCCAGGCGAACATCAACACGTCGCCGGAGCCTTGTTCCTGGGCAATGACCGGCACCAGGCCTTTGTCATCCCATTTTATTTTGTCGAGCCAGTTCATAGGGGGGTGATCTTAATCCGTACGCACTGGCCTATCGGCCAACGCCTTCAAAACTCAGTAATGCAGCCTCAATTGGGCGATTTGCAGCTGATCCCCCTCAACGCGATAGACCATGCGGTGCTCTTCGTTGATGCGGCGCGACCAAAAACCAGATAGCGCATGCTTCAAGGGCTCTGGCTTGCCCACGCCTGCATAAGGATTACGCGCCGTGGCCTCGATCAGCTTGTTGATGCGGTCCACCATTTTGCGGTCCTGCTTTTGCCAATAGAGGTAATCCTCCCAAGCCAGCTCGGCAAAAACGAGCTTCACTTGAGCAACTCGCGTTCAACGCCCTGCCCCGCATGGAGCTGCCCCACCGCCGCCAGCAAACGCCGTGCATTGGCAGGCGTGCGCAAGAGATAGGCCGTCTCTTCAAGCGCTTTGTAATCTTCAAGCGAAAGCATCACCACCGATTGATCCCCATTGCGGGTGATGA
>JBIKQY010000284.1:0-4039 GCA_044349465.1 Limnohabitans sp.
CTGGCCGAACAACTCAAGGCCCAAGGCCTGGCTGCGGCCGACGCGGTGGTGACTGCTTTTGCATCGCCCCGCCGCCTGGCTGCCCATGTGACCGGTGTGTTGGCACAAGGTGCCGACAAGGCCGTGCAACAAAAACTGATGCCCGTGGCTGTGGGCCTGGATGCGGCGGGCAACGCCACACCTGCACTGCTCAAAAAACTGCAAGCGTTGGGCGCTGACGTGAGCGACCCAGCCGCTGCCGTGGCCGCGCTCAAGCGCGCGCCCGATGGCAAAGCGGACGCCTTGTTTTACGACAGCATCGTCAAAGGCGCATCGCTGCAAGCGGGCCTGCAAAAAGCGCTGGAAGAAGCGCTGGCCAAGCTGCCGATCCCCAAAGTGATGCAGTACCAGCTGGAAACCGACTGCGAACTGCCAGGCTGGAGCAGCGTCAACTTTGTGCGCCCAGCGCACAGCCTGATCGCGCTGCACGGCAGCACCGTGGTGCCGGTCAAAGCGCTGGGCTTGACGGCTGGCAACAGCACCCAAGGTCACCGCTTTGAGGCCAAGGTCTCGCCCGTGGTCTTGCCGCACGCTGACCAGTACGACGAAGTGCTCAAGCGCGATGGCTCGGTCATTGCCAGCTTTGCCGAGCGCCGCGCTGAGATCGTGCGCCAGCTCAATGCCGCAGCCGCCAAAGTCGGTGGTGGTGCCAAGCCCATCGAAGACGAAGCATTGCTCGACGAAGTGACCGCGCTGGTCGAGCGCCCCAATGTGCTGACTTGCCAGTTCGAGACCGAGTTCCTGGGTGTACCTCAGGAATGCTTGATCCTCACGATGAAGGCCAACCAGAAATACTTCCCCTTGATCGATGCATCGGGCAAGCTCACGAACCGTTTTTTGGTCGTGAGCAACATCACCCCCGACGACGCTTCCTTGGTGATCGGTGGCAACGAGCGCGTGGTGCGCCCACGCTTGGCCGATGCCAAGTTCTTCTTTGACCAAGACCGCAAAAAGACACTCGAATCGCGCGTTGAAGGTCTGTCCAAAGTGGTTTACCACAACAAGCTGGGCACCCAAGGCGAGCGCATGGCGCGTGTCTGCGCCATCGCCAAAGCCATTGGCCAGCAAGTGGGCGGCGATCTTCTGGCCAAGCAAGCCGAGCAAGCTGCTCGTTTGGCCAAGACCGATTTGCTGACCGACATGGTCGGCGAGTTCCCTGAGCTGCAAGGCATCATGGGCGGCTACTACGCCCGCCACGATGGCCTGAGCAGCGATGTAGCCGAAGCCATCGAAGACCATTACAAGCCGCGTTTTGCGGGCGACGAGTTGCCGCGCAACAACGTCGGCCTGGTGGTGGCGCTGGCCGACAAGCTCGAAACCCTGGTCGGCATGTTCGGTATTGGCAACGTGCCCACGGGCGACAAAGACCCGTTTGCGCTGCGCCGCCACGCTTTGGGCGTGATCCGCATGCTGATCGAAAAAGACGTGGCGCTGGGCTTGCCCGAATTGCTGGCGCTGTCAGCCCCCGTGTTCGGCGACAAGATCACAGGCGGTGCAGACGCTTTGATCGACTTCATTTACGACCGCCTGTCCGGCAGCCTGCGCGAGCAAGGCTTCAGCGCGCAAGAGGTCGATGCCGTCATGGCCTTGCGTCCCGCCCGTCTGGGGCAGGTCAACCAGCGCCTGTCAGCCGTGCGAGCCTTTGCTGCCTTGCCCGAAAGTCCGGCGCTGGCTGCGGCCAACAAGCGCATTGGCAACATCCTGAAAAAAGCCGGCGAGGTGGACGCCCATGTCAATCCAGCGCTGCTGCAAGAAGATGCCGAAAAAGGTCTGTACGCCGTTATGCAAAAGTTGTTGCCTGAATCCGAGGCGCAGTTCAAAGCGGGCGACTACACCGCCAGCCTGCAAACCTTGGCCGCATTGCGTGCCCCAGTGGATGCGTTCTTTGACGATGTGATGGTCAACGCCGAAGAAATGGACCTGCGCCTGAACCGTCAGGGCCTGCTCAAGTCGCTGCATGTGGCCATGAACCGCGTGGCCGACTTGTCGCGTCTGGCGGCTTGATCGGCCGACCCGAGTCTGATTCTCCCACCGAGCGATCATGAACACCCACTTGAAACTCGTCATCCTCGACCGCGACGGCACCATCAACCGCACGGGTGATGAGTTCGTCAAATCGCCGGACGAATGGGAGCCCTTGCCCGGGGCGCTGGAGGCGATCAGCCGCCTGAACCACGCGGGTTTTCATGTGGTGCTGGCGACCAACGAGTCGGGCCTGGGTCGGGGCCTGTTTGACATGGCAGCCTTCAATGCCGTGCACAGTCACCTGATCAAGAAGCTGGCGGCTGTGGGCGGGCGCATCGATGCCTTTTTCTATTGCCCGCATGCGGCCGATGAAGGCTGTGGTTGCCGCAAACCTTGGCCGGGTCTTTTTTCGCAAATTTCCGAACGCTATGGCGTGGACCTGAACGGTGTGCCCTGCATTGGCAACAGCCTGAGCGACATGCAGGTGGCCGAAGTGGTGGGCTGCGTGCCGCACATGGTGCTGAGTGGGCGTCATCCCGAATGGCTGGGGCAAGCCTTGCCACCGGGTTTTCCGGTGGGCACACAGGTGCATGCCGATCTGGCCGCCTGTGTTGATCATTTACTGGGCTCTGAATCGGGCTCGCGCTTACCTTTGACAACGACGCCAACATGAATTTCATCCGTTCTCTGGTCCATGTGTTGTGGATGGCCATCACCGTCATCCCTTGGGCCCTGTTTGTGGTGCTGATCTCTTATTTCGTCAGCAGCACACGCCTGTACTGGATTTGCGCGGGCTGGTTGCGTCTGGCGGTGAACAGTGGCACCTGGATTTTGGGCATCGAAAACCGCATTCAGGGCATGGAGAACCTGCCCACCGGCACCAAGGACCCGGCGGTGTTGTTGGTCAAGCACCAGTCGACCTGGGAGACCTTTGTGATGCCTGCGATCATGCCGCACCCACTGGCCTATGTGTTCAAGAAAGAGCTGCTGAGCGTGCCCTTTTTCGGCTGGGCCATGGGGCGTCTGGACATGATCCACATCGACCGCAAGCAGCGCTCGCGCGCCTTTGCCAAGGTGGTGCAGCAGGGCCGCAGGCTGATGCAAGAGGGTGTGTGGGTCATCATGTTCCCCGAGGGCACACGCATTCCGCGTGGCGAAAAGGGCGAGTACAAAAGCGGCGGTGCGCGCCTGGCCATTGCGGCCGGTGTGCCGGTGATCCCGATCGCCGTGACCTCGGCGCGTTGCTGGCCGACGCGGGCCTTCGTCAAAACGCCCGGCGTGGTGGACATCTCGATTGGCCGCGCCATTCCGAGCGAAGGCCGCAGTGCCGACGAGTTGATGCAAGAGGTCGAGAACTGGATCGAATCCGAAATGCACCGCCTTGACCCCGAGGCTTACCCCGCTGCCTCCGGGCAATGAGCAAGGCTGGGCGAAGCATGCGCGCGCCTTTGCAGTTTGTGCTGGACTTTTTCACTGGGGGTGACCCGGTGCAGCCCACACCGCCCGCCTCGGTTGCCCCCACAGCAGATGCGCGTGTGCCGGGTGTTTCATCTGCACCTCCAGCACCTTCTTCGCCTTCTGCTTCAGTCCCCAGCACAGGGGATCAAGAAACGCCTTTGGCTCAGCCAGAGGGCAGTCCCTGGGGCTTTACCCACCCCGCCGCCAACCGCCACGCCCAGCTGCAGGGCGTCACGGTGTCTTACCGTTTTGAACGCTCGCGCCGCAAGAGCATCGGCTTTCTGGTGGGGGCCGATGGTTTGGTGGTGCGTTCGCCCAACTGGGTGACGATGCGCGAAGTGGACGCGGCGGTCCAGGAAAAAGGGGCCTGGATTGTGGCCAAGTTGCAGCAATTCAAAGAACGGCAGACCGAACAGTTTCAAAAAGCCATCGAGTGGCGGCACGGGGCCGAGGTGCCGTTTTTGGGCCGCACGGTGCAGCTGTGTGTGCTCGAGCGCGGTGTGGGGCGCGTGCGTGGACAAGACTTGGCACCCGAGCAGGTGCTGCCCGTGACGGTGCCGCCGGGTGCCTCGGTGAC
>JBIKQY010000233.1:0-4699 GCA_044349465.1 Limnohabitans sp.
ACGAGGGCAGTGACTTCAAGCGCGCAGAGAAAGACAAAGACCCAGCGCTGGCCCGCACCTATGCCACGGTTGAGGACTTGCTCGAGACGGGCGCTTTCGAGCGCCTGGCCCAAACCGTTTACGCGCCCTTGAAGGCCTGGGCCGAGCAAGCCGAGATCGAAGCCTTGCCCGATGCGCCCCACGACAGCGAAGAGGGAGAACTGGCATGAGCAACACCCACGCTCCCCACGCCCTCAATGCGCACACCTTTCCCCTGTGCGGCAGCCACTTGATCGAGGCGAGCGCCGGCACGGGCAAGACCTGGACGATTGCCGCGCTGTATGTGCGCCTGGTGCTGGGCCACGGCCAAGAGGGCACCGCACCTGTGCGCGCCATGCTGCCGCAAGACGTGCTGGTGATGACCTTCACCCGCGCCGCCACCCGCGAGCTGTCGGACCGCATCCGCGCCCGCCTGACCGAGGCGGCGCAGGTGTTCCGGGGCATGGCCAAAACGGACGATGACTTCCTGAATCAACTCAAAAGCGAATACCCCGAAGGCGAGCCGCGCGAGCAAGCCGCCCACCGCTTGGCGCTGGCGGCGCAGGCCATGGACGACGCGGCCGTTTATACGATTGACGCTTGGTGCCAGCGCATGCTGCGCGAACACGCGTTCGACAGCGGCAGCCTGTTTGAAGAAAACCTGGTGGGCGACGAAGCCGCGCTGCGTCTAGAAGCGGTACAGGACTACTGGCGTCAGCAGCTCTACCCCATGGGAACAGCCCTGGTGACGCAGGTGCTGGGCGTTTGGCGCGATGTGCCCGCGCTCGAACAAGACATGCGTGCCCTGATGGCCGTGGCCTTGGCCGACGGTGCGCCCGGCACGCTGGCGCAGGTGTTCGGCGTGGCCATGGCCGAGCGCGACGCGCAACTGCAGGCACTCAAACAGGGCTGGATTGAAAAGGCCGACAACTTGTTGGGCTGGATCGAGGCGCAGCTGGAACATCACAAATCCAGCTGGGATGGCCGCAAGCTGGCGTACAAAAAATGCGCCGAGTGGCTGGCCGTGCTCAAAGACTGGGCGCAAGGGCCAGAAGACGGCAAGCGCCTGGAAAAAGCCATGAAAACTGGCTGGGCACGCTTCACGCCCCAAGGCCTGCTCGAATGCCGCAAACCCGGCGAAGCCCCCGTGGATTGGCCGCCAGAGTCTCAAGCCTATGCCGACCTGCAAGCCGCCTTGCAAGCCTTGCCTGATCCCACCCAAGCCGCCCGCCTGCACGCCCGCACCCATGTGTTGCAGCGCATGGCCGAGCTCAAGCGGCGCAGCGGTTTGTTTGGCTTTGCCGACATGCTGCAGCGCCTCGATGTCGCGCTGGCCGACCCCGAATCGGGCGAGCGCTTGGCGCAGCGCCTGCGCGATCAGTTCCCGGTGGCGATGATTGATGAGTTTCAGGACACCTCGCCGCTGCAGTTCCGCATCTTTGACCGCATCTACCGCACGGCCGAGAACCTGCCTGACATCGCGCTGCTCCTGATCGGCGACCCCAAGCAATCGATTTATGGTTTTCGGGGGGCGGATATCCACAGCTACTTGGCCGCACGCCGCGCCACCGCTGGCCGCCACCATGTGCTGGGCACCAACTTCCGCTCCACCCAAGCGGTGGTGGCGGTGGTCAACCGCTGGTTCGACATGGCGCCAGACGCCTTTGGCTATAAACAAGCCGGTGAAGACCCGCTGCCCTTCCAGCCCGTGGGCGCGAAGGGTCGCGATGAAATTTTCAAAACCAGCCAAGGCGATGTAAAAGCCATGACCGTGGTGCACGACGCCACTTTGCGCAGCACACGCGATGCGCAGACACACCTGTCGGCCCTGTGCGCCGAGCAAATCGTGGCTTGGCTGAGTGACCCACAAGCGCGTTTTGCCGATGCGCAAATGGGCGACAAACCCTTGCAGCCCAAAGACATCGCCGTGCTGGTGCGCACCGGCAAAGAAGCTGCGGCCGTGCGTGACGCGCTGCGGGTGCGTGGCGTGGCCTCGGTGTATTTGTCAGACCGCGATTCGGTGTTTGCCAGCGACGAAGCGCAAGACCTGTGCCTGTGGCTGCGCGGCGTTGCCGAGCCACAAGACATGCGCCGCGTGCGCGCCGCGTTGGGCACGCGCACGGTCGGCCTGTCGCTGGCCGAGCTGTACGACCTGGCCACACAAGACGAACTGCTGGACACCCGCGCCGAGCAGATGCGCGAACTGCACCAGACCTGGCAAAGCCAGGGCGTGCTGGCCATGCTGCGCCAGTCGCTGCATGTGCTGAAGTTGGCCGGGCGATGGCGTGGCCAGAGCGACGGCGAGCGGCGTCTGACCAATGTGCTGCACCTGGCCGAATTGCTGCAAGCGGCCAGCAGCCAGATCGATGGCGAGCAGGCCCTGATCCGCTGGCTGGCCCAGCAGATGGACGAAGCGCAGTCGGGCAACACCAGCGGTGGCGAAGAGCAGACCGTGCGGCTCGAAAGCGACGCGGACTTGGTCAAGCTCATCACCATCCACGCCAGCAAGGGTCTGGAGTACCCGGTGGTGTGCCTGCCCTTTGCGCACAGCCACCGCGTGGTGACGGCCGACAAAGCCGCCGTGCTGCAGTTGGAGGGTGGTCAGGGCCAGGGCGAGGGCAACCGCCACTGGACGCTGGACTTTGACAAGGAAGACTCCAAGCTCGCGGACCACGACCGTTTGCGTGAAGACCTGCGCCTGTGGTACGTGGCGCTCACGCGGGCGCGCCATGCGCTGTGGGTGGGCTGGAGCGCGGTCAAACGCGGCAACGGCAAAACCTGCGTGAACCACACCTGCGCCGCCGGGCATTTGCTGAGTGGCGGTCAAGAATGTGAGGCCGCCGATTGGCTGAGCAAGCTGCAAGCCCTGCAGACGGATGCGCAAGGCCAGTCCTTGTCGGTGCACATGCAATTTGCCCCCGCCCAGGTGCCGCTGACGCTGTGGCAAAAACCTGCGCACACCACCGCACTGCGCGAGGCACTGAGCTGCACCGCCCGCATCGACAAGTCGTGGACGATCGCGAGTTTTTCTCGCTTGACGCGTGACCTGTCTTCGCAAACCCTGGCCCCTTTGGTCTTGCACCTGAACCCGCCGCGCCCCGCAGACGACGAACCGCCAGAAGATGCGGCCATGCCCATGGCCTCGGTGATCAACCCCGGTGTTTTGGCCCCGTGGCACGGCTTTGCCAAAGGCCCCACGGCAGGCAACTTTTTGCACGACCAACTCGAATGGTTGGCGACCGATGGCTTTGCGCTTGATGCAGCCAAGGCCGAGCGCCTGAAATACCGTTGCGAGAACGCCGGTTACACCGCCCAGGCCGACGCCGTGCTGCAGTGGCTCAGCCGCGTGGTGGCCCAGCCTTTGCGCGGGCCGAACGCGCCGCTGAACGCGCTGGGTGACATGCTGCCCGAGATGGAGTTTTGGTTGCCCGCCGAGCGCTTGCATGCACGCCAGGTCGATGCCTTGTGCCAGCAGCACCTGTTGCCCGGCGTGAGCCGCCCGCAGCTGCCCGATGCGCAACTGCACGGCATGCTGATGGGCTTTGCCGATCTGGTGTTCGAGCACGAAGGCCGCTACTGGGTGCTCGACTACAAATCGAATTACCTGGGGGCCGATGACGCGGCGTACACCGCACATGCCCTGGATGCGGCCATGGCCCAGCACCGCTATGAAGTGCAGGCTGCGCTCTACATGCTGGCGCTGCACCGCCTGCTGCGTGCCCGTTTAGGAAGTGCCTACGACCCGGCGCAACAGCTGGGCGGCGCGGTGTACTTGTTTTTGCGCGGCATCGACGGGCCTGCGGGTGGCTGCTGCACCTTGCCTGCGCCTTTGGCGCTGCTCGATGGCCTGGACGCCATGCTGAACGAAGAGGTGGCGTGATGAGCTTGAACAAAACCTCGCGCATAACGGTCGTGCCTGCCGCGCAAATGGACTGGCTCATGGACCTGCCTGCCCAAGGCTTGAGCGCAGCGCAAACTTTGCAATGGCTGAATTTGTGGACTGGCCAAGGCCTGCTGCGCCACATCGACAGTGCTTTCGCGGCGCAAGTGCTGCGCCTCGATGCCCACGCCAGCCCCGAGCTGATGGTGGCTGCGGCCGTGCTCGCCCACATGGAAGGGCGCGGACACACCTGCCTGTCCGTGGCCGAGCTGTGCCAGCCGCCCGTGGCCTTGCTGGGCTGGCCTGCTGCGGCGGTGGACGGTGCGCAGGGCCTGATGGCTTTGTGGGCGCACCTGCCCAGCACGCTGGCCGATTGGCAAACATCTTTGCAAGCCGCTTTGCAAGGCCACTCGCCCAGCGTGGGGGTGCGCCTGGCCGATGCCCCCGACCAAGGCCAACCGCTGGTGCTGGGTGGATCGGCCGATGCGCCGCTTTTCTACTTGCGCCGCTATGCGGGCTATGAGCAGCGCGTGGGCCAAAGCTTGCTGCAACGTGCCAGCGAGCCATTGGCCGTGCCCGAAGCAGCGGCTCGCGAATGGCTGGACCGCTTCTTTGTGCCCAACCCCGAAGCGCCCAATCCCCAAGCGCACAACCTCACCGATTGGCAGAAAGTGGCCTGCGCCGTGGCGCTGCGTGCCCGCCTGTCGGTCATCACCGGTGGGCCTGGCACCGGCAAGACCTACACCGCCGCCCGCTTGCTGGCCCTGCTGTTGGCGCTGCACCCCGATGGCAGCCCGCTGC